>NZ_JBHUWW010000063.1:0-48171 GCF_042669755.1 Kitasatospora sp. NPDC057223
GCGACGGGCTCGGGGGTGCCGGCGACCAGGGGGGCGCCGGCGCGTTGGGCGACGTGGCGGGCGGTGACCTTGTCGCCGAGGTCGCGGATGGCCTGCGGCGGGGGGCCGATCCAGGTCAGGCCGGCGTCGAGGACGGCCTGGGCGAAGTCGGCGTTCTCGGAGAGGAAGCCGTAGCCGGGGTGGACGGCGTCCGCGCCGGAGTCGGCGGCGGCCTTGAGGACCTTGGTGATGTCCAGGTAGCTGGTGCCGGGGGTGTCGCCGCCGAGCGCGTACGCCTCGTCGGCCGCGCGGACGTGCAGCGCATCCCGGTCGGGCTCGGCGTAGACGGCGACGCTGGCGATACCGGCATCCGAGCAGGCCCGGGCGACGCGGACGGCGATTTCTCCGCGATTGGCGATAAGCACCTTGCGCATCGGTTCTTCCTCAACTCCAAAGGACGGGACCAGGGTTGATCAGCGGACCGGCTGCCCGCCGGGGAGGGTGCCCAAGGTGCCCTCGAAGAAGATCAGCGGGTCCTGCCGCGGCTCCGGAATGCCGATCCCGACCACCTCGCCGAGGATGATGGTGTGGTCGCCGCCGGGGTACTCGTCGACCGTGCGGCAGGTCAGGTGCGCCAGCGCCTCACTGAGCACCGGCACGCCGTCCGCACCGCGGTGGTGGGCCACCCCGTCGAAGGCGGCGGCGCGCTTGCCGGCGAACGAGCGGGCCAGCGGCTCCTGCTGTGCGGCGAGGAAGTTGACGGCGAAGCCGCCGGTCTCGCGGAGCGACTCGTGCAGCCGGGACTGCTTGTGCAGACAGAACAGGACCAGCGGCGGATCCAGCGAGACGGAGGTGAAGGAGTTGACCGTGGTGCCGACCTCGCGGCCCTCGGTCCCGGTCGTTATCACGGTCACGCCGGTCACGAAGAGGCCGCAGACACGGCGTAGTTGACCTGGTTCTATCGGTTCGGTCGGGCGCTGGTGCGTCAGCGTGAGCGGCGAGGACATGTGGATCCCTTTCGTTGCCGTTGTCGATCGGGCGACCGGCCGGTGCTGGTGCTGGGCGGTGGATGGGACGGATGGCCACCGCCGGGCCCCGCGCAGACGACGGCGGGGCCCGGCGGTGGTGATGGGGAGGCCCGACCGGGTTGCTGGTCGGGGTTTCTGGCGGGGTTCTTACCGGGGGCCGTTGGCGACCGGCTCGCGCCGGCTGCCGGCGTCGCCCTGCAACTCCAGCACCCGGGTCTCGCGCAGGGCCTCCTCGGCCGTGTGCGCCACCCGGTTCATGGCGAAGCGGAGCAACGGCGGCGCCATCACGGAGGTGAGCACCGCGACCAGCACGATGATGGAGTACATCTCCACCGTCAGCAGGCCGAGGCGGACGCCGATCATGGCGATGATCACTTCGATCACGCCGCGGGCGTTCATCCCCGCGCCCAGCGCCAGCGACTCCCAGCGGTTCATGCCGCTGAGCCGGCCGCCGAGGAAGGCGCCCAGGAACTTCCCGACCACCGCGATGGCGAACACCGCCAGGCCCCACAGGGCGACCTTCGGGGTGGCCAGCGCGGTCAGGTCGATCCGCAGGCCCGCGGTGGCGAAGAACAGCGGGGCCAGCACGGTGCCGACCGTGGTGTTCAGCGGCTCCAGCTCCTTGGGGTCCGTCTCCCGGCACTGCGAGATGAGGATGCCGCAGAGGAACGCCCCGAAGACCGCCTCCAGCTGCATCGCCTGGCTGCCGGCCGCCGACAGGATGAGCAGCACGACCGCGGTGACCACGGGCAGGCCGCGCACCCCGGAGCGGGTGGCCGCGCGCATCGCGGCGCGGACGACGAGCCGGCCGACGGTCATCGCGAGGACGAGGACGATGGCCAGGCGGGCGAGCGCGGCCACCACCTCGCCGGAGTGCAGGCCGGTGGTGGCCATCGCGGTGATCAGCGAGACCAGCACCCAGCCGACCGCGTCGTCCACGGTGCCGGCGACCAGGATCATCTGGCCGATGTCCCGGTGGATGAGCTTCATGTCGGTCAGCGTCCTGGCGATCACCGGGATCGCGCTGACGCACATGGCGACGCCGATGTAGATGGCGAAGACCGTCGCGTCCGAGCCCGGGGCGCGCAGTTGGCCCGGCAGCTGGAAGCCGAGCCAGATGCCCAGGGCGAGCGGCAGGATCAGCCCGGCCGCGCTGACGCCGGCCGCCCGGCTGCCCTGCCTGCGGACCAGCTTGAGGTCGAGGTGCATGCCGGTGAGCCCGACCAGCAGGATCACGCCGAACTGCCCGATCGAGTCGAGCAGGTGCATCTGGGCCGTGGTGTGCGGGAAGAGCCAGCTGCCCAGGTCCGGGGCGACGTGGGCGAGCAGCGAGGGCCCGAGCAGGACCCCCGCCGACAGCTCGCCGACGATGGCCGGCATGCGCAGGCGCTGGGCCAGCTGGCCCAGCAGCAGCGCCGTCAGCAGCAGCAGGCCGACCTGGAGGAGCAGGACGAGCAACGAGTGCGCCGGGATCGGGGCAACCGTGGTGGTTACCATGACAGAGGAACTCCTTCACCCTGAGGGATTCGAGTGTTGGTCGGTTCCCGGGTGTCCCGGCCCGGCCGGACCCGGGAGAGCGGGTCAGAGCAGCTTCCGGACCTTCGACCCGGCCTTGAGGATGCCCTTCAGGAACTCCCGGCCGAGGTGGCGCATCTCCGGCGGGCCCTGGACCGAGGCCCAGTACATGAACCGCGCCATGGTGAAGGTGCTGGGCGAGACGAACCGGCGGTTCGGGTCCTTCCAGCCGAAGGTCGGGTTGACGATGTCGGAGTCCTGGACGTGCTTGAGGACGATGTCCGCGGCCTCGTCGCCGGTCAGCACGCCGGCCTCGAACTTCTCGCAGGTCTCGGCGGTCGCTTCGAGCAGGTTCTTGAACTTGTCGCTCTCCGGCCACCACAGGCCGGGGTACTTGGCGTCCTCCAGCTCCTTGAAGTGCTTGGGGTCGCCGTCCCGGACGTAGAGCAGCCGGGCCCGGGTCAGTCGCATCACGCCGGGGCTGATGAAGGCGCCCCAGACGCGGAACACCGCGTTCCACAGCTTGAAGTGCGAGAAGGCGTTGAAGGAGGCGTTGACGATCTCGTCGTTGTACTTCAGCAGGCCCTGCTCCAGCTCCTCGACGTAGGCGAAGCGCTCGGCGGAGAAGTCGCCGTCCTTGAGGGCGTCGAGCAGGCGCGAGGTGAGGGCGTCGACGACCTCGAAGGTGTTGGAGAGGCCGCGCGAGAACAGCGGGTCGATGAAGCCGGCCGCGTGCGACATCAGGCACCAGCGGTCACCGATGGTCTGCTTCGAGGAGTACTGCAGGCGGTCCGTCGAGACCCACTCGCGGACCCGGGTGGCGCCCTCGAACTGGCGCTTCACCGCCGGGTACTGGTCGAGGTAGTACTCGAACTCCTCGTCCGGCGTCATGCCGGGCTGCTTCGGGTAGAGCCGCTCGTCGAAGGTGAGGCCGACGCTGCAGAGCTTGTTCTTGGAGTCGGGGTGGTTGTCGAACGGGATGATCCAGAACCAGCCGCGGTCGATCAGGTGGTGCATCGTGCCGTTGTGCCAGTCCACCGGCGGGCGCAGGTCCTTGGGGTGACCGCTGACGTCGTCGAACCGCTTCACGCCTATGTAGTGCGTGAACATCGAGCGCGAGTGGTGCTTGAACCGGGCCGGCTGCTCGCGCAGGCCGAACTTCTCGGCCAGCGGGGAGCGGACGCCGCTCGCGTCGATCAGGTACTTGGCGCGGAACTTCTCGCCGTTCTGGCCCGTGACGGTGACGCCGTCGTCGTCGAAGTCGACGTCGCTCGCACGCCAGTTCTGGCGCGCGGTCACGCCGTACTTGCAGGCGACGTGGAACATGAACGAGTCGCTCTCCTGGCGGAACAGGTGGCTGTTCTGCGAGAAGATCTTCGGCAGGGCGAGCTGGGTCGCCTCGCGCGGGTCGGGCTCGTTGCCGGGAGTGTGCCGCATGAAGCCGAAGTGGCCCTTGGTGCCGAACAGCGGGCTGATGTCCCGGTTGCTGGCGTTGACGCTGGCCAGGCTCTTGATCTCGGGCACGTCGTAGCGTTCGGCGAGGATGTGCAGCCACTCCACCAGCTGCGGCGTCATGGACTCGCCGACCGCGAAGCGCGGGTGCGCGGCCGCGTCGATGAGCACCACCTTGGCGCCGTTGCGGGCCAGGATCGAGGCGGTCACCGATCCGGCGAGTCCGGAGCCCAGGATGATGACATCGTGCATGCCTTTGCCCTTGGTGCTGTCGTCCTTCGCGCCGGCGGTCGTCTTCACGGCCATGGAAAATCTCCTGTCGGTCAGGTTGGGGATTCGGGCGAACGGTTGGGGCGGGCCGCCCCGCAGCGAAGCCCCGGCCGGGATGTCCGGCCTGGATCGAGGAGGTGACTGCCGCGCGGCCGTCTGGGCTCGTGGAGCCGGCAGCGGCGGGGTGTCCAGCGGGTGGTGCGGGGGCGGTTCGGGGTGGTGCACGGACGCACCGGGCGGTGGGGTACCCGCGCCGGGCCGATCTCGTGGAGTGGGCGCCCTGGCAACAGGTCACGGGGGCCACCGGGTGATCTCCCGGCACCCGGCGGCGGTGCCGGGCGCGACAGGAGGGGAAGGAGCGCGCAGCGGACGGGCGCTGCGGAGGAGCCGGAATGCGGACGAGCCGCCCGGACGGTGCGCGGGCGGCTCGTGCGGTGCTTCGGTCAGGGGGTGCGGCGGGCTCTGCGGCCGGGCCTCTCGGGCGCCTCGGAAGGCGTTCTGGGCCGGGGCACGGCGGAGCCGCCACAGACAGCGTGACATCCGGCGGAGGCCGAGTCAACGCCTTCTTTCGACCAATTCCCCTGCTGTGCCAGGGAATTGCCGTGGTGGGGAGTCACGGCCACCGGTAGCGGCGGCCGGCCACGGGCGTCGAAGGGCCGAGGTCGAGCGGGGGGCGGGCACGGCGGGTCAGGCCGGGAGATCCGTCTCCAGGACCTTCAGGAGCAGGGCGTGCAGCTCCGCGTCGCCGCCGGGGCCGAGCATGGCGGCGATGTCCGACTGGAGCTCGTCGACGGCCTTGTGCAGCATCAGCAGCTGCTGACGCCCCGCGTCGGTGATCTCCAGGGCGTAGCGGCGGCGGTCGTGCGGGTCGCGCCCGCGGCCGACCAGGCCGGCCTTGACCAGCTCCTCGACCAGCGGGGAGGCGGCCGGTTCGGTGATGGCGAGGTGCTCCGCCAACTGCTGCTGGGCGAGCGGGCCGGAGCCGTCGAGCACCGCGAGCGGGCCGAAGTGGCGCACCCGCAGGCCGGTGCCGGTGAGCTTGTCGTCTCCGACCTTGCGCAGCCGGTAGTGCGCCTGGGTGACGAGGTACTCGGTGCTGGGGACGGCGGGCTGCTGCTCGTGCGCGGGCAGCAGCCGGCCCAGCAGTTCGTCCAGGCGGGCCCGTTCGGTGTCGGTCAGGGCCTCGGTGAGCTGCCGGTCGCGCTCCGCGACGGCGCGGCGGGCGGCGGCGAGGGCGGTCCGGCCCTCGTCGGTGAGGGACAGGACGTAGGAGCGGCGGTTGTCGGGGTTGCGGGTGCGGACGACGTGGCCGGACTGCTCCAGGCGGTCGATCACCGCCACCATCACGGTGCGGTTGATGCCGAGCCGTTCGGCGAGTTCGACCTGGGAGAGCCAGTCGCGGGCGGCCAGCGCGTCCAGCACGACGAAGTCGCGCAGGTCCGCCTCACCGCCGCCGGCGGTGGCACTGAACTGCGCGAAGACGCGGCGCAGCAGGTAGCCGATGAAGCTGGTCAGGGCATCCGGCAGAGCGGCACCGGGTACCTCGGCCGCTTCCTCCATCGGACCCGCCACGGGCTTCTGGACGTCATCGTGTTCGCGCCGCAAGACAGCACCTCCCTCCCGAGCATACGTGAGCGGTGCGGGGCGGCCGGGGGCTGCGGGTCACCGGCCGTACGCGGGCGGGGCGGGCGGTGGCCCGTCCGGAAGGAGGGGCGGGGCCGGCAGCCGCTGCTGCCCGCCCCGCCTGGTGTCCTTCTGTTCTTCGGTGTCCGGGTCGCGCCGGACGATCCGGGGTGGCCCCGGGGCGGGGCTCAGATGGCGACGGCCACCGGCGCCGACTCGTCGGCCGGCTTCGGGGCCTCGGAGCTGATCGTCACCAGGGCGACGACCAGGGCGACCAGGTACAGCGCACCGCCGCCGAGGAAGGCGGCCGAGTAGCCGCTGCTCAGGGCGTCGGGCAGGGCGTGACCGGGCAGGGCGCCCTTGGTGGCGGCGGCGGCGATGGCGGCCAGGGCCGCCAGGCCGATGGCGCCACCGGCCTGCTGGCTGGTGTTGACCAGGGCGGACGCGATGCCGGTGTCCTGCGGGTCGACACCGCGGACGCTGATGATGGTGATGGTGACGAAGGCCAGGCCGAGGCCGAGGCCGGAGAGCAGCTGCGCGGGCAGCAGCGTCACGAACGGGTTCATGCCCGGGGAGAGGGTGCTGAACCAGGCCATGCCGATCGCGCCGATGACCAGGCCGAGCGAGATGACGTTGCGCTCCGAGGTGCGGGCCAGCAGCTGCGGGCCGATGCCGCCGGCCGCGAGGCCGATGCCGATCGCGAAGGGCAGGTAGGCGAGGCCGGTCTCCATCGGGGCGTAGCCCTTGACCACCTGCATGTAGAGGGTGAGGAAGTAGAACGTGGCGAACATGCCGGCGCCCATCAGGGCCATGATCAGGTTCGCGCCGATCCGGCTGCGGCTCTTGAGAACCTTCGGCGGCATCATCGGGGCCGCGCTGCTGCGCTGGATGAGGACGAAGGCGATCAGCAGGACGGCCGCCGCGCCGAGGAAGGACAGCGTCAGGGCGTCGGTCCAGCCCTCCTGGCTGCCGCGGTTGATCGCGTAGACCAGCGAGCCGAGGCCGCCGGTGGCGGTGATGGCGCCGGGCAGGTCGATCCTGCCGCGGTCGCGCTCGCCCTCGACCAGCACGCCGGAGCCGAGCAGGACGGCGACGGCGATCGGGATGTTGACGAACATGACCCAGCGCCAGTCCAGGTACTCGGTCAGGGCGCCGCCGAGCAGCAGGCCGATGACGGAGCCGAGGCCGCCCATGGCGCCGTACACGCCGAGGGCCTTGTTGCGCGCCGGGCCGGCCGGGAAGGTGGTGGCGAGCAGCGAGAGCGCGGTGGGTGCGGCGATCGCGGCGCCCACGCCCTGCAGGACTCGGGCGGTGATGAGCAGGGTGCCGGTGCCGGCGAGGCCGCCGAGCAGGGAGGCCCCGGCGAACAGGATCAGGCCGATGCGGAAGACCCGCCGGCGGCCGAACAGGTCACCGGCGCGGCCGCCGACGAGCAGCAGCCCGCCGAAGGCCAGCGCGTACGCGGTGATCAGCCAGTTCAGGTCGGACGCGGCCAGGTGCAGCCCGCTCTGCATGCTCGGCAGGGCGACGGCGACGATGGTGTTGTCCAGTACGAGCATGAGCTGCGCGGCGGCGATGACCAGCAGGGCCAGGCCGAGCTTGGGGGCCGGCGGCGCAGCGGCCGCCGGACTGGTGTCGATGCGGTCTTTTAGCGACATGGGATTCTCCGTCGGTCTTCTGGTGTGACCTGTTGATGTGATCCGGTGGGCCCGCGGTCAGCGGGCGGCCTCGACGCCCCCGGGGCCCCAGAGGTTCAGCGCCTGGTAGGCGCGGCGCCACTCGTTCTCGTACGCGGCCTGGAGGTTCTCGGGCATCCGGCCGACGATCAGCGAGAAGTTCTCCTCGCTGGCCTCGTCCAGCAGCCACGGCATGAAGCGGGGGGCGTTGTCGCCGATCCGGCCGCGGTGTTCGGCGCTGAAGTTCTTCCACTGCTCTTCGCTCAGGGTCGCGTCGATGAGCCGCAGTGCGTCGCTCTCCTCGTGCTTGAGGTGGGTGGTGAGCGTGGTGACGAGTGCGTCGCTGAGGTCGCCGAGGCGGGCCGCACCCGACTCGTGGTCGGCGAGCGCCGCGTCGATGGCGGTGAGCAGGGGGTCGATGGCGGCGTGCTCGGCCTCCATCGCGTCGAGGAGTTCCAGGTCGTCCGGCCGGCCGGCCAGGGCCTGCTGCATCACCGGCCAGATCATCACGTCCTCGGCGGTGTGGTGCACCGTCAGGAAGGTCTTGAACATCTCCCAGCCGACGGCGGTGGTCAGGACGCTCCGGGGGTCGCCGTCCACCCGTGCGGTGACCCGTGCCATGCGCTCCAGCTCACGCCGGAGTGCGTCGTGCATGGCGAACATCATCGTCATGTCGAGCTTGAAGTCCTTGCTTCCCATGGCCTGTCCTCACTTCCGTCGGCTTCTGACGGCAGACTATCCGTCCATCCGCCAACTATCAACTTCCCAACTAACAACTTGCCCAACCATCATTCCCGAATGTTTCTTCGGGGCGGCCCGGACGGACGACGCCGCCCGGGGGACGGGTCGGATCAGGTGCCGTAGGGGTGCTTGGCCTTCGCCTCGCGCAGGGCCAGGGCCCACCAGCCCAGCTGGTCGAGCATGGTCTTGGCCGCCGCGTCGCAGCCGTCGGAGTTCGCCGGGAAGTTGCCCTCCGCGTCGAAGTGCTCCAGGACCCGCGGGAAGATCACGACGTCCTTCATCCCGACGGCGTGGAACTCGGCGAAGATCTGCCGCAGGTGCTCCACCGCGCGGACGCCGCCGGCCATGCTCAGTCCGTAGCTGACGAAGGCGACCGGCTTGGCCTCCCACTCCGCCTGGAAGCAGTCGATCGCGGTCTTCAGGGGCCCCGGAATGCTCCGGTTGTACTCCGGCACGACCAGCACGAACGCGTCGGCCTCGGCCAGCCGCGGGCGCAGCGCGCGGACGGCCGGCACGTTCGGGTCGAGGCTGTCGGGCAGCGGGTCGTCGAGCAGGTCGACGACGTCCGTGACCATGTCGTCGCGCTGCCCGATCTGGCCCTCGAACCACTTCGCCACGGACGGCGCGAGCCGCCCGTCCCGGGTGCTGCCGACGATGACGGTGACCCGGATCGGGTTGGGGGACACTACACACCTCTCACTCTCGGATCTCGCTGCTCGGGCCGGAGCCGTTCCGCCGCGCCCTGCTCCGCGAGGACGGCCTACTTCGCCGCGCGCAGGTGCGTCGCGGCCGACGCGGACACCACGGGGGTGAGCGCGAGGAAGTTCTTGGCGTCGATCCGCGCCAGCACCATCCGGGTGACCGCCGGGATCTTCGTGGTCCCGTCGTCGACGAACAGCGTCGGCCGGGTGAGCTGGATGCGGCGCCCACGGGTCGTCAGCTCGCAGCCGCCGGCGGCGAGGACGTTCTTGACCCAGTCCGAGCCCGGACCGTAGGGCAGCGTGACGATGTAGTCCTGGCCGCGCCGGAACAGCTTGACCGGCGTGCGGAACTCGCGCCCCGACTTGCGGCCCTTGTGGTGGATCGAGCCGAATCCGGGCATCCGGATCAGCACGGGGCCGATGAAGTGATTCGCGACCAGACGATTGAAACGGGCGACCCGCCGGTTCAGCGGCATGAGCCGACTCCCCTCTCTGTGAGCGGTTCTCAGCGATGTGGGATCGGGGGAACCGGACGCCGGCGGGGGCCGGCGTCCGGTTTCGGTCCGACTACCGGGATGTCCGGCGGGACTACTTCGGCGGGCCCTGGAGGAAGCGCTGCAGCGCGAAGTTGTCGACGACGCCCCAGCGCTCGGCGATCTTGTCGCCCTCGAACCGGAAGAAGATCGCCGCGTGGTGCTCGACCGAGCGGCCGGTGGCCGGGATGCCGATGAACGGACCGGTGTGGGTGCCGTACATGATCCAGCGGATCGCGGCGCGGTCGCCGTCCGAGATGAAGTCGACGATCTCGTACTTGATGTCGGTGAACGCGCTGCGCTGGATGCGGATCGTGTGCTTGAAGGCCTCCGGGCCGACCATCGAGTCGTCGTGGCTGCCGTGGTTGCGGAAGTCCGCGGTCAGGTAGCGGTCGGCGGCCGAGAGGTCCCCGTTGGTGAGGCCCTCGGTGAAGACCGCGTTGACTATTTCCTTCTGCTTCTCGGCGTTGCTCATCGTGCGTGGTCCTTCCTGTCGTCGGTGTGGTGCGTGGCGTGGCGGTCCTGAAGTCCGGGCACGTCGTACGTGTCCGGGGCGATCGGCGGGATGTCGCCGGGAACCGGGCCGGTGGTCCAGGTGATCCGGAGCCCGAGGCGCTCGAAGCGCCAGCCCTGCGGCGTACGGCGGGCGACCCCGTCGAAGCGGCCGCCGAGCTGGAAGTAGCTGACCGATCCCGGCGGCGGGGGCGAGCCGGGGTGCACGTGGGAGGCGATGATGCTCCAGGCGAGCTCCACCCGGTCGCCGCCGTGCTCGATCACGTAGTGCGAACCGTGGTGGTGCGTCTGCGCCCAGCGGTACATGATTTCGCGGGTGAAGCCGGTCACCCCGCTGATGCCCCGATGGGCGCCGACCGGGAAGGTGAGCTCGATGTCCTCGGTGAACAAGGACTCGGCCCACTTCTCGTCGAAGACGCCCTCGTCGAGGGTGAGCAGGTAGCGGTCGATGAGTTCGCCCAGGTCGGCCCGGTCGGACAGCCTGCGCACCTCCTCGGCCAGCCGGGCGACCTGCTCCAGCGCGCTGTGCTCCGCCGGCCCTGCGGCCGGCGGCGTGGGCACCGCGTCAGGAGACAACCTGTGCCTCCTGGCTCGCCGGCACCCTCTGCGCCGTGGTCTCGGCGCCGGTCGAGTAGATGACGGAGTCGTCCGGGCCGTGCACGACGGCCTTGCCGGTGCCGGTGTACGTCGACCCGGTGCGCTGGGCATCGATGTCGATCTGGATGTACGCGGCCTGCTTGCCGTTCGGGCTGTGCTGGCCGACCTCGGGGTTGAAGACCTCGCGGATGGTGAACCGGAAGGTGTCCTCACCGGTCGCCGACCAGTCGCCGGTGCCCTTGCTCTTCGCCGTGACGATCGAGACCGAACCGTCCTCGGCGAAGCTGACCGTGTAGTCGTCCACCTCGCCGTCGTGGGTGACCTGACCGGACCATTGCCCGACGGGCGTGTCCACAGAAACAGACATCGATCACACTCCTGGGTTGAGTTCGCGGTGCGGATCCGCTCCGAGCCGGCCCGGACGGCCTTCCCCGGGCGCGCGTCGAGCCCGCCGGGTGGCAGTCCGCGATCGTGGCGGCTGCATCGGGTGCGGCTTGGGTGACGTGGGCGCCGGGAGCGTCGCTCGTGAGCGGTCATCGAGGTCCCGCACGGGTGGGTGCGGGCACGAAAAAAGCCATTCCCGGCGGGAATGGCTTTCGGTCGATCAGGGGGGCGGTGCGGGATGCCGGCTGCGCGTCCTTCGCGCCCGGCCCCTGCGCAGCTCGGCCGGAGGGAGGTGGGACGCCCTCAGGTCATGGCTGTCGCCTGGCAAAAGTGTGACACCCAGTGCCGCGCGACGTCAACAGGTAAGCCGGACAGGCCGGTTACTCGTCCGATCGGGCGCTGTGAACTGCGACAATGCCCCGGCCCCGGCCCCGGGGGTGGGTGTCCCACCACACCCGACGGGCCCGCCCCGGCCCCGATCGGGGCGTCTGCGGCACTCCGATGGTGGCCGGGCAGCGCTGGAAGAGGTTCTCCGCCGAGCAGAGGGCCGGGGAGATTCGCCCCGCACGCGAGGGTCGCGCGACGCGCACGGCAGCCGGCGGCGGTGCGGGCGGCGGCCGGCGGCGGTGCGGCCGGGTCAGGCGCCCGGGCCGCCCTCGACCGGGGAGGCGCGGCGATCCAGCAGCAGCCGCCGGATCCGGGCCAGCCGCAGCGCGAGCTGCACTTCGAGCGAACGCTCCGGCTGCTGCCAGGCCGGGCCGAGCAGTTCGGTGATCCGCTCCAGCCGGCGGGCGACGGTGTTCGGGTGCACGTGCAGTCTCTGCGCCGCGTGGGTCGGGCTGCTGCCGGACTCGAAGTAGGCGTCCAGGGTGCGGGTCAGTTCGGTGAACCGCTGCCGGTCGTGGTCGAGCACGGGCCCTATCGCGGCCTCGACGAAGCCCTCGACGTCGTGGGTGTCCGAGAGGAGCACGCCGAAGAAGCCGAGCTCCCGCGCGGAGGCGGAGCGCCCGGTCGCGCCGAGCGCGGTCATCGCGTCCAGGCAGCGCACGGCCTCCTGGTAGCAGTGGAAGACCGAGGCCGGGTCGGACACGGGACCGGCCGCGCTGACCGTCACCGGCCTGCCCAGCAGTGGCGTCAGCTCGTCCGAGACAGCCTGGGCGGTGGCGCCCGGGTCGGTCCCCGGCAGCAGCAGCACGGCGGAGCCGTTGCGGACGCACTTCAGCCCGCCGCTGCGGTGGGCGTGCAGGGTGGCCCAGGTGGCGATCTTGCCCTCGGCCTCGCCCTCGGGGCGGGCCAGGATGACGAGGTGCGGTCCGCTCAGGTCGATGCCGAGCCGCCGGGCCCGCTTCTCCAGCTGCTGCGGGGGCAGTTGAGGAGAGGTCAGCAGGTCGTCGAGGAGTTCGTCGTGGCCCTGCCCCTGGCTCTGCCCGTGCGCGGGACCACCGGACCGGAGGAGCATCAGGACGGCTGCGGCCTGCGCGACCAGACCGAGCAGTTCGCGGTTGCGGTCGGTCAGCGGGGTCTCGGTCCTGAGCAGCAGGGTGCCCAGGGTCGCGTCGCCGGCCCGGATCGGCGCCGCCCAGAGCCCGCCCGCCAGTCGGACCGGCGCGCGGGCCGCGTGCGCCTCCATGGAGGCCGCGGACTCGGTGCTCCGGTCGCCGTCCGGCATCTCACCGGCGGTGGTCAGGACCGTCCCGTCGGCGCGGTGGATCCGCACGGCGCCGCCGAGCTGCCGGGCGGCCGAGGCGGCGAGCGCGTACGGGTCGTCGCCGTTCAGCACGAGTTCGATCAGCCGGTTGTGGATGTCGCTCAGTTCCCGGACCGCGCGCAGGCCGGCCTCGGCCTGCGCGTTGCACTCGTCCAGGCCCGAGACCGCGGAGTTCGCCCGGTCCAGGATGCGGGCCTTCTCGATGGCCACACCGGCGAGGTCGCCGAGGGAGCCGATCAGGGAGACCTCCTCCCGGCTGAAGTGCCGCACGCTCCGGTCCGCGACGTGGAGCGTGCCGAACGGCCGGGAGCCGCAGGTCAGCGGCACCGCCATGATCGCGCGCAGCCCCTCGGCCCGGACGACCTTGTCGATGGTGTCGTGGTGGATCCGCTCGTCCGCCAGGTAGTCGGGCGTCCAGAACGGGGCCTGGCCGGCCGGCCCGGCGCCGTCGGGGCCCTGGAGGCCGAGGTCGAACGCCGGGACGTGCCCGTCCGAGGTGCGGACGTGGGTGGCGCCGCCGCTGTCGTCGCGAAAGCTGATCCAGGACATGTCGACGCCGAGCAGCAGCCGGGCCCGGCGGGTGACGACCCGCAGCAGGGTGTCCAGGTCGTAGGGGACGGCGAGGTCGCGGGCGGTGTCGACGAGGGCGGCGAGGCCGGCCTCGTGCTGCCGGCAGCGCTCCAGCCGGGAGCAGATGTCCAGGCCGAGTTCGGTGGCACGCTCCAGGGCCGTCAGGTCGGGGCCGCTCGGATCAGCCGGCCGGGCCTCGGCGGACCATGCCCGGATCCGGGCCGCAGGAGCCTCGCCCGACAGCAGTTCCAGTACGGCCAACGCGTCGAACCCGGCCACCCGGGCGCCTTCCTCCGGCACGATGCTCCCCGTGTCCCCGTCCCGTGACGCGCGGTGGCGGGCCACGGGTGTAGCCAACGTGAAGCTACGCAGCGGGATCCCATAAGTCAACCGTAATTGATCTTGCGTCAGTTCCTTTGTGACCGGCGGAACACCACTGCGGTGGCCCTCCCGGTGCATTCCGTTGCGCGGAGAACTCGACGCACGGGGAATCGGGATGCTGGAGGCTCGGAACCACCCGCGTTCACCGGAACTGCCCGGTCCGGCCGGCCCCGGACGGACCGGTCCTCCCGCATTTCAGTGCCCGCGGCGGCCTGTTCTCACCCTTCCGGATCGCCGGAGAGTACCGGCGGCCCCGCGAGTTCTGCCCAGTGGGTTTTCCGGAGGGCGGAACCGAAGTCGGGCACCTGCTGATCGCGGTGACCGCGGCCCGTTCCTGGTCCGCGCCGAGTAACACGCCGTGGCACCGAGCCGGGCCGGCACCACGGCAAAGCATTGGGCAAGGGTTGGGCAAGGCACCTGAAAACGGCTTCGGGGTACCGGGATCCGGCGAATCGAGGACCGGGGAACTCCGCGGCGGCGGTGCGGTTGCGCGAACGGTGGGCGCCGCCGGGCCCGAGAGCGGCCGGGGCGTCAGTGGTCCGGGGGCAGGTCCGTCAGGTCGTCCCTCCCCGGCCGGCCGGGAGAGGCCGGGCCGTCGACGGCGGGCGGCGGGCCGGGTGTGCCGGGTGTGCCGGGTGTGCCGGTGCCCGGGGCGAGGCGGGCGACCACCTCGGCCAGGCCGATGCAGGCCTGCTCGATCTTCAGATACGTGCTCTGGCGCTCGGCGACGACCGCCGACAGCAGCAGCGCGGTGAGGGCCGCCGACCCGTTGAGGGCCTGCAGCGTGACCATGGTCGCGAAGAGTTCGTGCGCCTCGAACGGCCCGACCTGGTCGCGCGCCGCGACGACCGAGATCACCGACACCAACAGCACGCAGGGGGTGGCACCGGCCAGCTGGAAGCGCAGGGCGGCCCACATGAGCAGCGGGAACACCAGGAACAGCAGGTGCAGGGTGCTCCGGGTGCCGAGCAGGGTCACCGCGGCGACGCCGGCCAGCAGGGCGACCGGTTCGGCCCACCGGTAGAGCGGCACGTCGTGGGGCGGGCGGAACCTGCGGGCGGCGAGCAGCAGCGGCGTGACCACGAGCACGCCCATCGCGTCGCCCGTCCACCAGGCCAGCCAGGTGACCCAGAAGTCCTCGGCGGGCAGCGAGCCGGCCAGCACGAGGGCGACGGTGGCCACCGTCGCACTGATCAGCATCCCGGTGAGCGCACCGAGGAACACCAGGGACACCCCGTCCTTCAGCCGGTCGAGCTCGGTCCGGAACCCGGCCCGGCGCAGCAGCAGGACGGAGCACACCGGCGCGAGGGTGTTCCCGGCGGCGATCGCGAAGGACGCGGGGGTGAGCGGGCTGATCGCCGCGATGACCAGCAGGGTGCCCAGTGCGATGCCGGGCCAGACCCGCAGCCCCATCAGCAGCAGGCAGGTCAGGGCGATGCCGGTGGGCGGCCAGCAGGCGGTGACCTGCACCCCGCCGACCGTGACCTGCTCCAGCAGTCCGATCCGGCCGCCCACGAAGTAGGCGGCGGCGACGGCGAGGATCCGAAGGCCCGCCGCGGTGGATCGCCGGATGTTCGCGTCTCGCAGCACACCAGCCATCAGACAACGCCCTCGTCCGGCGTCCGCCGTGACACGCTCGGCCGGGGCCCTGCTGTCACCCGCCGCCCGCCTGCCCCGGCGGCCGGCCGGCCGGCGCCCGGGCGTCGTGGCAGAGCACCAGGACGGCCGCGTCGTCGGTGTGGCCGGTGAGGTCGGCCACCTTGATGATCTCGGTGGCCAGCGCGGCGGGCTCGGCGCACGCTCCGCCGAGCACGCCGGCCCGGACCACCTGCCGTACCCGCTCCAGCCCGGCCTCGATCGGGAAGGACGGCCCCTCGACCACGCCGTCCGTCAGCAGGGCGAGCGCTCCCGCCACCGGCTGCGGGGAGTGCGTCACCGGGTACACCTCGCCGGGCAGGATGCCCAGCGGCAGGCCCCCCGGGTGCTCGACGGTTCCCGACCGGCCGTCCACGGTGGCCCAGACGGCCGGGACGTGGCCGGCCCGGGCGGTGGCCAGCTCCCGGGTCACCGGGTCGAAGCGGACGAAGGTGCAGGTGGCGAACAGCGTGCAGTCCATCGACAGCAGCAGGTCGTTCGCCCTGCTCAGCACCTCGCCGGGGTCGGCGGCGGACGCGGCCACGGCCCGCAGGCCGACCCGGACCTGGCCCATGAAGGCGGCCGCCTCCACGTCGTGCCCCTGGACGTCGCCGATCGAGAAGCCGAGCGCGCCGTCGGGCAGCCGGAACCCGTCGTACCAGTCGCCGCCGATGTCCAGGCCGTGCCTGGCGGGCGCATACCGGGCGGCGCTCCGTAATCCGGGCAGGCCCGGCAGCGCGGCCGGGAGCAGTTCGCGCTGGAGCGCCTCGGCCAGCTCCACCCGGGCCTTCTGCAGCTCGGCCTGCTCCAGCGCCTGGGCGGTGAGCCGCCCGAGTTCGGTCAGCAGGTCGTCGGCGCTCGCGGGCCGATCGGGGCGGCGTCGGGTCATCGACCCTCCGAGGTGCGGCCGGGGTGCGGGCCGCTGCGGGGCGGGTGCCGGCCCGGCGGGCCGGCGGGCGGCCTCCCCGGCTGGGTGGTCTCCCTGGGTGAATTTCCACCCCCATCGTATTTGTGGCGCGGGCCCGCCGCTTGCCGGCGGCCGCGGCCGCCGGCGGGGCCCGGGCGGGCCCGGTCAGCCGGCCTTGCGCAGGGCCTGGTCGAGGTCCGCCCACAGGTCGTCGGGGTGCTCGATGCCGACGCTGATCCGGATCGTCCCGGCGCCGATGCCCGCCGCCCGCAGCTGCTCGTCGGTGAGCCTGCGGTGCGAGGTGCTCGCCGGGTGCAGGACGAGGGTCTGGACGCCGCCGAGCGAGGGGGCGAGCGAGGCCAGCCGGACGGCCGAGGCGAAGGCGTGGCCCGCCTCCCGTCCGCCGGCGAGGTCGAAGGCGAGCACGCCGCCGTGGCCGCCGGCCAGCAGCCGGCCGGCGAGTTCATGGTCGGGGTGCTGCGGCAGGCCCGGGTAGTGCACGGCGGCGACCGCCGGGTGGGCGGCCAGCCGGGTGGCCAGGGCGAGCGCGTTCTCGCAGTGCCGGCGTACCCGCAGGGGGAGGGTCTGCAGGCCGCGCAGGGTGAGCCAGGCGGTGAACGGGTCGACGGTGGCGCCCAGCTCCGAGGCGTGCTCCCAGACGGTGTGCTGGAGCTCGGCGGAGCGGAAGACCGCCACCCCGGCGAGCACGTCGCCGTGGCCGCCGAGGTACTTGGTGGCCGAGTGGACGACGATGTCGGCGCCGTGGTCGAGCGGCCGGCAGAGCAGCGGGGTGGCGAAGGTGTTGTCGACCACGCCGACCACGCCGGAGTACCGGACGGCGGCGAGCAGCCCGGGCAGGTCGGCGACCCTGGTGGTCGGGTTGGAGATCGTCTCCAGGTAGAGCAGCCTGGTGTTCGGGCGCAGCGCCGCCCGGACCTCCGCCGCGCTGTCGCCGGCGACGTACGTCACCTCGACGCCCCAGCGCTCGGCGAGGTCGCCCAGCACGGCCATCGTGCCGCCGTACAGGCTGCGCTGGGCGATCACGTGGTCGCCGGAGCGCAGCAGCGCGAACAGCACGGCGTTGATCGCGCCCATGCCGGAGGCGGTGGCCAGCGCGCCGGCGCCGCCCTCCAGCTCGGCGACCGCCTGCTCCAGGGTCCGGACGGTGGGGTTGCCGAGCCGGCCGTAGGCGAACGCGGCGGCGGGGCCGGCGAAGGCGTCGGCCAGGGCGTCCGGGTCCTCGAAGGAGAACACGTGGCCCTGGTGGATCGGCACGCCGAGCGGCCGGCTGCCGCTGACGTCGGCGACGGGCGGGTGGACGGCCTTGCTCTCGGCGTGCCACGCCCGGGGGTCTGAGGTCATGGCGTCCAGTGTCGGAAGGGCGGCCACCGCCGGTCCAGGGCCAATCCGGGGCCGGTGGACCGCAAGCACCGGCCCGATCGGCCGGCGGCGCGGGTCGCACTGGACGATCAAGGGCCGCTGCTGGCTGAATGAAGGCCTCAACTACTGACACGGGAGCCGGACATGACGACATCTCACCTTTCTGACGGCGCGGCCGGCGGTACGGCCGCCGGCCGGATATGGCTGATCACCGGTGCCTCCTCGGGCTTCGGCCTGGCGCTGACCGAGGCCGCGCTCGCGGCCGGTGACACGGTGGTGGCGGCCGTCCGCCGGCCCGAGGTGCTCAAGGATCTGGCCGCCGCCCACCCCGGCCGGGTGGTCCCCGTCGCCCTGGACGTCACGGACTCCGCGCGGATCACCGCCGTGGTCGACGAGGTGCTGCTGAGCCACGGTCGGATCGACGTCCTGGTCAACAACGCCGGGCGCGGCCTGGTCGGCGCCGTCGAGGAGACCACCGACGCCGAACTGCGCGACCTGATGGACCTGCACTTCTTCGGCCCCGCCGCCCTCACCCGGGCCGTCCTGCCGCAGATGCGCGGCCGGGGCTCCGGCGCCGTGGTGCAGATGAGCAGCATGGGCGGCCGGTTCTCGTTCGCCGGCGTGAGCGCCTACTCAGCCACCAAGTTCGCGCTGGAGGGCCTGTCGGAGGCGCTGGCCGTGGAGGTCGCCCCGTTCGGGGTGAAGGTGCTGATCGTCGAGCCCGGCTCGTTCCGGACGGGCTTCGCGGGCGGCGGTGCGCTCCAGCAGTCCGCGGCGATCGACGCGTACGCGGCGACGGTGGGCCCGGTCCGCGAGATCCTGCCGAGCAGTGACGGCAAGCAGCCCGGCGACCCGGCGAAGGCGGCGGCGGCGATCCTGGCCGCCCTGGACGACGAGCGGACCCCGCTGCGGCTGGCGCTGGGCACCGACGCCGTCGAGGCGATCCTCGGCAACCTGGACGCGGCCCGGGCCGAGGCGCTGGCCTGGGAGTCCGTCGGCCGGGGCACCGACTTCCAGGACGGGCAGCAGGACTGACGGCTGTCAGGCCCGCAGCAGCCGGCCGCCGGCCAGCCCGCTCACCGTACCGGCGGCCGCCACCGCCCAGCCCGCGAGCAGCAGCGCGAACAGCGCCGCCGCCAGGGCGGTCAGGCCCGTCGAACCGGTGTGCCGGGCGAGGCCGGCGGCGCCGGTGACACAGGTTCCGACCGGGAAGGTGAAGGCCCACCAGGTCATCGCGAACGGCATCCCGGCCCGCCAGGCCCGCAGGTTCGCCGTCGCCGCCACCAGCAGCCACAGCATCGCGGCGCCCAGCACCATGACGCCGTACAGCTCGGACAGGGCCAGGGCGGCCGGCGCGAGCCCGGGGGCGACGGGGCGGGCGGCGTCGGCGAGCTGTCCGGTCGCGGTGACGGACTGCCCGAGCGGGCCGAGCACCAGGAAAAGCGAGGGGGTCAGCGCCCTGGTGGCCAGTCCGCCGTGCAGCAGCCCGGTCAGCACGACGGGCAGCATCGCGAGGGTGCCGAGCAGGCCCGCCCCGAGCAGCGCGCAGCAGAGGTGGAGCATCGCCGTCCGCGCGGCGCCGTCCGGCAGGTGCGGGACGAGGGCCGGACCGGAGGCGGCGGCGACCACCGGGGCGACCACCGGCAGCAGCCAGGTGGGGTTCGCCGTGCGGGCGGCGGCGCGGTGCCGGGTGGCCAGCAGGTACGGGATGCCGGCGGCGACGGTGAGCGCGTACAGCGTGCCCGCCGTCCAGAGCACGGCGTCGACGGCGACGGCCGGGCCGGTGCCGGTGACTCGCGGGCCGACGGCCAGGGTGGCGTTGCCGACCGCGATCAGCGCCATCGGCGGGCAGCCGTAGAACACGGCGGTCGCGGGGTTGTCGAGGAGCTGCGCGCGGGCGGCGGCCCGGTGCCGCAGGAGGTGCACGGCCCGCGCGCCGGCCAGCAGGAGCAGCGCGGCGGCGGACAGGGCCCAGGCCAGTTCGCCGAAGCCGATCAGCCCCGGGAGCCGGACGGGCAGTGCGGCGGCGCCGCCCGCCAGGATGGCGGTGCCCATCACGGCGGCGTACCAGTTGGGGCCGAGTGCGGCGAGGTCGAGGCGGGGCCGGGCCGCCGACGGGCGGGCGGTGCTGAGGGTGGCCATGGGTCCACCGTGCCGGGGGAGCCGCGGAGCCGGTAGCGCCCCCGGTCCTATGAGCGCATAGCCTGCCTCTATGCCTCTCTCACCGCACGTCCCCGAGCTCGGCGCCCTGGAGCTGCTGCTCGCGGTCGCGCGCCTCGGCAGCGTCGGGCGGGCGGCGGCCGAGCTGGGCGTCAGCCAGCCCACCGCGAGCGCCCGGATCAAGGGCATGGAACGGCAGATCGGGGTGGCCCTGCTGGACCGCTCGCCGCGCGGCTCGAAGCCGACCGAGGCGGGCCGGCTGGTGGTCGAGTGGGCCCGGAACGTGGTCGAGGCGGCCCAGGCACTCGACGCCGGGATCGACGCGCTGCGCGAGAACCGGGACGCCCGGCTGCGGGTGGTGGCGAGCCTGACCGTCGCCGAGTACCTGATGCCGGGATGGCTGATGGCGCTGCACGAGGCCAGCCCCAGGACCTCGGTGACGCTGCGGACCGCGAACTCGGCGGACGTCGCCGGACATGTGCTGGCCGGCGACGCCGACCTCGGCTTCGTCGAGGGCCCGACCACCGCCGCCGGGCTGTCCGGCACCGTGGTGGCCGCCGACCGGCTGGTCGTGGTGGTCGGCCCCGACCACCCGTGGGCCCGCCGCCGGGCGCCGCTGACCGGCCCGGAGCTGGCCGGGGCCGCACTGGTGCTGCGCGAACCGGGGTCGGGCACCCGGGAGGTGCTGGAGATGGCACTGGAGCCGTACGGCGGCGCGGCGCGCCCGCTGATGGAGCTGGCCTCCTCGACGGCGCTGAAGGCGGCGGCGATGACCGGCGCCGGGCCGGTCTGCCTGAGCGAGCTGGCCGTGGTGGAGGAGCTGGCGACCCGGCGGCTGGTCGCGGTGCCGCTGGCGCCGGGCCTGGACCTGCGGCGCCCGCTGCGCGCGGTGTGGCCGGCCGGGCAGCGGCCGTCGGGCCCGGCCCGGGAGCTGCTCGGGCTCACCCGGCGCAGGGGCTGAGGCAGGCCGTTGCGCCGTCTGCCGTTCACTCGAAAGTTGAGCGGAATAGACTCAACTTAGTGCATGCTGTAATCAGCAAGAAGCAGTAGTCGAGACAGAGGAGGACGACCCAGCAGTGGACGCCAGCAAGTTCACCACCAAGACGCAGGACGCCCTGTCCGCCGCGATCCGGCAGGCGGGCGCAGCGGGGAACCCGGACGTCAAGCCGGTGCACATCCTGCTCGCCCTGCTGGAACAGCCCGAGGGCATCGCCAAACCGCTGCTGGAGGCCGTCGGCGCGGACGCCGGCCAGGTCACCGCCGAGGCGAGGCGCCTTCTCGCGGCGCTGCCCAAGGCCAGCGGCTCCACCGTCGCGGCGCCCCAGCTGGCCCGCGACACCCTCGCCGTGCTGACCGAGGCCGGAAAGCGCGCCGACGACCTGGACGACCAGTACCTCTCCACCGAGCACCTGCTCGTCGGCCTCGCCGCCGAGGGCGGCGCCGTCGCCGACCTGCTCGCCCGGCACGGCGCCGGCGCCAAGGCGCTGCTCGCCGCTTTCAAGGACGTCCGCGGCAGCGGCCGGGTCACCTCGCAGGACCCGGAGGCCACCTACAAGGCCCTGGAGAAGTACGGGACGGACCTCACCCAGGCCGCCCGGGACGGCAAGCTCGACCCGGTGATCGGCCGCGACCAGGAGATCCGCCGGGTCATCCAGGTGCTCTCCCGCCGCACCAAGAACAACCCGGTGCTGATCGGCGAGCCCGGCGTCGGCAAGACCGCCGTCGTCGAGGGCCTGGCCCAGCGCATCGTCGCGGGCGACGTGCCCGTCTCGCTGCGCGGCAAGCGGCTGGTCTCGCTCGACCTGAGCGCGATGGTCGCCGGCGCCAAGTACCGCGGCGAGTTCGAGGAGCGGCTGAAGGCCGTCCTGAACGACATCAAGCAGAGCGACGGGCAGGTCGTCACCTTCATCGACGAGCTGCACACCATGGTCGGCGCGGGCGCCGGCGGCGACTCCGCGATGGACGCGGGCAACATGCTCAAGCCGATGCTGGCCCGCGGCGAGCTGCGGATGGTCGGCGCCACCACCCTCGACGAGTACCGCGAGCGGATCGAGAAGGACCCGGCCCTGGAGCGCCGCTTCCAGCAGGTGCTGGTCGGCGAACCCTCGGTCGAGGACTCCATCGCGATCCTGCGCGGCCTCAAGGGCCGGTACGAGGCGCACCACAAGGTGCAGATCTCGGACGCCGCCCTGGTCGCCGCCGCCACCCTCTCCAACCGGTACATCACCTCGCGCTTCCTCCCCGACAAGGCCATCGACCTGGTCGACGAGGCCGCCTCCCGGCTCCGGATGGAGATCGACTCCTCCCCGGTCGAGATCGACGAACTCCAGCGCGCGGTCGACCGGTTGCGGATGGAGGAACTCGCCCTGGAGAAGGAGTCCGACCCGGCCTCGGTCGACCGCCTGGCCCGGCTGCGCCGCGATCTCGCCGACAAGAACGAGCAGTTGAGCGTTCTCACCGCCCGCTGGGAGCAGGAGAAGAAGAGCCTCAACCGGGTCGGCGAGCTCAAGGAGCGGCTGGACGACCTGCACGGTCTGCTCGAACGCGCCCAGCGCGACGGCGACTTCGAGCGTGCGTCCAAGCTGATGTACGCCGAGATCCCGGCCGCCGAGCACGAGCTCATCGAGGCCCAGGAGCGTGCCGCGGACGAAGACGCGAGCCAGTCCATGGTCAAGGAGGAGGTCGGACCGGACGACGTCGCCGACGTGGTCTCCTCCTGGACGGGCATCCCGGCCGGCCGGCTGCTGGAGGGCGAGAGCGCCAAGCTGCTCCGGATGGAGGACGAGCTCGGCCGGCGCCTGATCGGCCAGCGCGAGGCCGTCCAGGCCGTCTCGGACGCGGTGCGCCGCACCCGCTCGGGCATCGCCGACCCGGACCGCCCGACCGGCTCGTTCCTCTTCCTCGGTCCGACCGGCGTCGGCAAGACCGAACTGGCCAAGGCCCTGGCGGACTTCCTGTTCGACGACGAGCGGGCGATGGTCCGGATCGACATGAGCGAGTACGGCGAGAAGCACTCCGTCTCGCGGCTGGTCGGCGCCCCGCCCGGCTACGTCGGCTACGAGGAGGGCGGCCAGCTCACCGAGGCCGTCCGCCGCCGCCCGTACAGCGTCGTCCTGCTGGACGAGGTGGAGAAGGCCCACCCCGAGGTCTTCGACGTGCTGCTCCAGGTGCTGGACGACGGGCGGCTCACCGACGGCCAGGGCCGGACGGTGGACTTCCGCAACGCCATCCTGATCCTGACCTCCAACCTCGGTTCGCAGTACCTGGTGGACCCGAACACCCCGGAGGAGAGCAAGAAGGGCCTCGTCCTGGACACCGTCCGGGCCACCTTCAAGCCGGAGTTCCTCAACCGGCTGGACGACATCGTGGTCTTCGAGCCGCTCGGCACCGCCGAACTCACCCGCATCGTCGACCTCCAGGTCGGCCTGCTCGCGGACCGGCTGCGCGAGCGCCGGCTCACCCTGGAGGTCACCCCGGCCGCGCGCGACTGGCTGGCCCTCACCGGCTACGACCCGGCGTACGGCGCCCGGCCGCTGCGGCGCCTGGTGCAGTCCGCGATCGGGGACCAGCTGGCCAAGGCCATCCTGTCCGGCCAGGTCCACGACGGCGACACCGTGGTGGTCGAGCGCGACGAGGACGCCGACCGGCTGACCGTCCGCGCCCGGGGGCCGCTGGAGAAGTGACACCGCCACGCCGGAGGGCGGGCCACCCCCTGGGGGCGGCCCGCCCTCCGGCGTGTCAGGACTCGGCGACGATCCCGGCGATCTTCGCCGAGAAGTCCTTGAGTTTGGCCTGATACGTCGTCAGCTTCTCCTGGTTCGCGGCGATCTGCTGCTTCTGGTAGCCGGCCAGTACGTCGAACCAGATGCCCGCCAGGTTGGCGCTGCCGGTGCAGGCCGCGTCCGCCCTGGCCGCGGCCAGTTCCTCCGGCGCCGGGGCGGGCGCGGCGGCGGCCGTGCGGCGGTAGGTGTCCACCAGCCCGGCAGGGGTCACCCCGGCGAAGCCGGCCGTGCTCATGCAGTCGCCCCACGCCTTGGTGGCGGCCACCACCCGGGCGTCCTTGTCCACCGCCGCCGTCGACTCGCCGAAGAGCCGGCCAACCAGCTCCGCACCGGCCTGGTCCGGGTCCTCCACCTGCGGGAAGGCCTTCCTGCCGCACTCCAGCGAGGCGTTCTCCTCGGCGGGCGCCAGCACCCGGCGGGGCTTGGGCGCGGCCGCCGCCCGGGCGCCGTGGAACCCCTGGGTGGCGGCCACACTCTCCGGGAGGTAGCCGAAGGCCCCGGCCGGCAACGCCGAGCTGTTGTCCGTCCGGCCCCCGGCCGCCCCCTCGTCGACGGCGTCCTCGCGGGTGTAGGCGGAGTAGCCGGCCTCGTGCATGCACCTGGTGATCAGGGCGCGGACGGCCAGCAGCCTGTTCGCCTGCGCCTCGTCGCCGGATCCGTAGGCGGAGAGCGGCAGTTGCAGCATCCCGTCGCGTCCGGACGGCGGCGCGACGGCCGCCCCGAGCGGCGGCGGGGTCAGCTCCGGCGAGGCACCGGACGCCCCCTCGGCGGACGAACAGCCCGACAGCGCGACGGCCACCCCGACGCCGGCCAGCGACAACGCCGCGGCCCGCACCTTCCACTTCACAGAAATGCTCCGGTTCTCAGGTTCCTGCCCGTGCGGTCCCGCGCGGCGCGGGCCAGCCGGTGCAGTTCGGCCCCTTGGGCCTCGGACAGGCTCCAGGTCTGGACGAGCAGTCGCAGCGTGGAGACCCGCGGGCAGGAGACGCCTCGTTCCAGGTCGCGGATCGACCGCACGCTCATGCCGGACGCCTCGCCCAGCGCCTCCTGAGTCATCCCCCGGTCGAGCCGGATGCTCCGGAGCAGTGCCCCCAGGCCGTTTCCCGCCCCCACGACAGGACCCCCCACAACTGACTCCCCCGAACCACGAAACCTCAACTGGACGTCCGACAGCGGACATTGTCCGGCCGGGAGGGTTAAACCGCACGCTAACCGCTACCGGCGCGGGCGGCAACGGATTCCGGACACCCCATGCGTGACATAGGTCACTTCCTGTGCACGTTTGATTACAGCACCCGGCAGTTCCGCCGCCGAACCTCCGGCGAACCTCCTGTTCACCCCTTCAGCCCCTTGCGAGGATCCGAGCGCTCCACGCCGAACCGCCATCGAAAACGAAGGAGAACCATGAACTCCCGCTGGAAGAAGGCCGCCCTCACCTCGGTGGCCGCCGCCACCGTCGCCCTCGCCTTTCCCGCGACGGACGCCAGTGCCATCGGCAGGGTGAACTGCGCCGGCCGGTGGGATTTCGTCAACGTCCTCACCAACAGCGGCACGCTCTGCTTCGCCGGCCGCGGGTACACCGACGTGACCATCTACGGCGTCGGCGACGTCTATTCCGGCAACAACGACCTCTACTACTACAACGGCGTCTCCTCCCCCTCGGGCAGCGGAACCCGGCACCTCCTGCCGTGGAGCTGGCAGAGCGACAACTACTACGACGCCGGGAACCTGGGCACGGTGCGGTGGCTCCAGTCCTTCTAGCCCGGATCGGTCCGGATCAGGAGCCTTTCGCCCTGTTCCGCCCACGGCGCACCCCCTCCCCGGCCGCCGGGCAGCTCTGTGTCTCGCGCCCGGGATGAGGCAGGATGGGACGTGGAAGGGCGGCCTCTCATTGCCGACCACCCTTGTGCACTGAGAAGAGGACCTCCCATGAGCATCGACCCGTCGTCCATCCCTTCGTTCGGCCTGCCGCAGGGCCCGCAGGGCGGCCAGCCCGGCCAGGGGCAGCCGTCCGGCCCGCCGCCGGTCGTGGTGCCGGACCAGGCGCTGGTCACCCAGCTGCTCGACCAGATGCAGCTGAAGCACGTGGTGGACGAGGAGGGCGACCTCACGGCCCCGTGGGACGGCTTCCGGGTCTACTACATGTTCCGCGGTGACCAGAAGGAGCTCTTCGCGGTCCGGGCCTTCTACGACCGCTCGTACCCGCTGGAGGACAAGGGCGAGATCCTCGACCTCATCGACGAGTGGAACCGCGAGACCCTCTGGCCGAAGGTCTACACCCACACGCACGAGGACGGCGTGGTCCGCCTGATCGGCGAGTCCCAGATGATCGTCGGCACCGGCGTCAACCTCGAGTACTTCGTGACCACCACGGCGAACTGGACCCAGGCCGCCGTCGGCTTCGAGCAGTGGATCGTCGAGCGGCTCGGCCTGCAGAAGGACATCGAGGGCCAGGAGGAGGCCGACGGCGGCGACGAGGACGGCACGGACGCCCCCGAGGAGTCCTGACCCGCGGCGCACCGCCCGCCCGCACCACCCGCACCACCCGCACGGCCCGCCCCCGCCCGCACCGGCCGGGGGCGGGCCGTCGGCGCACCCGGGACTTGTCCCGGGTGCCCCCGTGCCCGGAGGATGGCCCCCGACGACAAGCCAGAGGAGTCGGTATGGGTACGAGGCCGTTGCTGAACCGCCGACTGGACGGGCTGGGCACGACGATCTTCGCCGAGATGTCCGCCCTCGCCACCGCGACCGGCTCGATCAACCTCGGCCAGGGCTTCCCCGACACCGACGGCCCGGCCGAGATCGCCCGGGCCGCCGCCGACGCCGTGCTCAGCGGCAGGGGCAACCAGTACCCGCCCGGCCCCGGCATCCCCGAGCTCCGCACCGCGATCGCCGAGCACCAGCAGCGCTTCTACGGCCTCGGCTACGACCCCGACACCGAGGTGCTGGTCACCGCCGGCGCCACCGAGGCCATCGCCGCCGCCCTGCTCGCCCTGCTGGAGCCCGGCGACGAGGTGATCGCCTTCGAGCCGTTCTACGACTCCTACGCCGCCTGCATCGCCATGGCCGGCGCCGTCCGCGTCCCGCTCACCCTGCGCACCCCGGACTTCCGCCCCGACCTGGACGAGCTGCGCTCCCTGGTCACCCCGCGCACCCGCCTGCTGCTGCTGAACACCCCGCACAACCCCACCGGCACCGTCCTCACCCCCGCCGAGCTGACCGCCGTCGCCGCCCTCGCCGTCGAGCACGACCTGCTGGTCGTCACCGACGAGGTCTACGAGCACCTGGTGTTCTCCGGCGCCCACTACCCGATCGCGGCCCTGCCGGGCATGCGCGAGCGCACCGTCTCGATCTCCTCGGCCGGCAAGACCTTCTCCTTCACCGGCTGGAAGGTCGGCTGGGTCAAGCCTTGTTCGCCTACCTATTTGCTAGCGAGCTGAGCACGTGCCAGGCTCGATGTCACCCGAGTGGACCTGGCTGGGTGAGAGCCCACTTGATTGAGCAGCCTCTTCTCAGCCTTGGCACGTATGTAATCAGTCCTCGTCCTCCTCGGTGTTCCAGGCCGACTGCTCGTCGCCCTGGATGTTGCGACGCAGGTTTTCCATGTCGGTCTGCAGGCCGACAAGCGACTGGCCGAGGTCGTCGAAGTCGTCAGGCTCCATCACGGGGGGCCAGCTCCCAGCGGTGCGGTCGACCTCCAACAGATCATTGAGGGCCAATCGCGCACTGTCGAGACCGGCGCGCAGGGCGCGGCGGAGGTCGGCGGCGCGTCGCCCCGGGGGCACCTCGGGGCCGGGGGCGTTGAAGGACACGTCGTCGGGCTTCGGCTCCTCCGGGGGCTCAGGCGCCGACTCCGGTTCCGACTCGTTCGCGGCGCCACCGGGGTTCTCGTGGTTGCTGCCGGAGGCGGCGGCCGGTTGCGGCATGCGGCCGAACGTACGCGCGAAGTGCTCCTTGACGGCAGCCTCCGCCCGTGCCGAGTCGTGCGCCGACACCACGTCCCACTCGAACATTTGGACGGGAACGCTGTGACCGTCGCGGGCGATCCGGTCCGGCTGGCCCAGATCCACCTTCAGGTGTACGTACGGAGCCTGCGACCCGTCGGGCGTGAGACGCACCAGTTGCCGCACGGACTGGGCGTTCTCCGGAAGCCCGTCCGCGCGGAACCGGTTCGCGGCCAGTGCGAGGGTCCACAGCCCCAACACGTTCTCCGCGGCGGACAACCCCTCGACGACTGCGTTGACGTCGGCCCGCAGCGGCACGCCGCCCTTCTCGCGAGACGCCATCAGGGACGAGCCGACATTGCGGGTAAGCAGCTTGTCGGCTATCAGGGCAATTCCGCCGGCAACGGCGAGAGTGCAACGGGCGTGGGCGTTCCCAGCCAGTGCGGGCTCGACGAGGGTGGTGAAGTCGTCCGTGACGACGGGATCCCACTCACCGAGAACGTCACGCGTGAGCACGCCGCCGTTGGCCCAGGCGTTGCGCGCCTGCTTGGCGACGGCCTTCTTCGCGCTGCGCCACGGCAGGTCGACGATCGGGCCGAGAAGTTCCGCGAAGCCCTTAGCGCTCATGCGGGAGCCGCCCTTGATCGCCTTGGCCTGGTCCTTGAGCTGGTTGTAGAGCTCGGGCCTGGTCAGGGCATGGACGAGCTGGATGCCGCGCCACAACGCCGTACCGGGCAGACGGCTGTCGCCGTATCGCTGGGGCAACTCTTCCGGCCGGATCCGGCCCACGGCGAGGCCGTAGACAACCTTCAGGCCCTCCTCGTGGACGGCTGCGTCGCCCAGCTGGATGACGCGCTTGAGGGCGCGGGTGGCGACCTCGACGTTCTGAGCCGCCGAGTCCCACGCCTTGAACTCGACGTGCACACTGGCCAGCACGGAGCGCATGGCGTCGTCGAAGACGTCCTCGGGCGCGAGCAGATGGCCGGGGTGGCCCTCGGCGCCGACCGCGATCTGTGCGGGCACCACGAGGGTCTGCGCGACGTAGATGCCGCGGTCTTCCAGATCGTCGCCGACCTTGGCCTCAGAGAAGGTGTCGGCGAGCGTGGTCCGCCAGTCCCGGCGCACGGCCGCGAGGCGCGGGCCGTTCGCGACGGATGCCGCAGGCACCTTGCCGAAGAGCCGCTGCACCATCAGGTCCGCGGTGTCGGCAGCCTCGGCATCGGGGCCCGCCAGCACCGCCCAGGCGCTTGCCAGACGCGTGATGCCGTCTCGCACGACGAGCGTGGTGAACGAGTCCGCGCCGTCCTCGAAGGCGAACTCGACCGGATGAACGATCAAGGGCCGGGTCACCTTGCGGGCCAGGATGGAGGGCGCGTAGCTGTTGATGGCGAGCGTGCTGTGGATGGTCTGCCAGACGTGATCCTGGAGGTGCTGGAGGTCGCGGTAGCGGTAACGCACGACGGCGCACGGCTCGCCGTCTTCGGTCGTGCCCGAGACCTGCGGGTCCGCAATGTCCATCACCTCCATCCCGGTGCGGGGTTGGATGCCTGGCAGCAGTTCGCTCAGCCAGACGCGGGTGTTGAGGTTGCGCAGGGTCGCGCCCTCGACGTGCTCCTCCAGCAGCAGGCCGGTGGGCTCCTGCGCGGTCGGCCGCAGCATGACGGCCACCGCCTCCGGGTTGATCACAGCGCCGGCCACCGCCTCCCAGGCGGATTCCGGGAGATGGGCGAGCGGATTGGCCATCCCGGCGGCAACGACCTCGGCTTGGGATGCCTTCGAGGGTTCGACCGGGAAGCTCAACTCGACGCTGGAGACGATGACTTGCTCTCGCTTCCAGGGGATCGTCTTGGAGAGGTGGTCGGCGGCGGACATGAATCCTCCAATGTGAAGGGGCGGATTGTGTGGAAGACTGTCTCCTGCGGTCCTGGCCCGACGATTCGGACCACCAGGTCCGCCCCGGGCCCCGGCTGATCGCCGGGGCCCGGCCTTTTACCGAAGCCGACCGAGATCCACAAGCGCGTCGGCCTGCGGGAATGCCTCACGGAACCAGCCCCACATGAACTCGCGCCTCGGGTGACGCACGACCGACTGGAACGCGGCGTGAGCGACGAAGTCGGCTGCCTGGAGCAGAGGAATGAGCCTGGCAGGCACGAGCATCGGATCCCCGACGACATGACGGCGGGCAGGGGGCAGCTGACGGTGCGCGGCCTTGAGTAGCTTCTCGGTCCCATTGCCGTCCATCACGACTTGGCATGTACTGCCAGCCGCTGCGTGGCGCTCGTTGAGCAGTTCGACGAGCGCCACGTAGGTGGCTTCACGGCTAGCCCGGCGACTGCAAAGGGCGCTGACCCCGATGTCGGGCTCGTCAGCCAGCGCCTGCAACCCGCGCCGGACGACGCCTGCTGCTTCCGTTCGCTGGAGCTTGGTGGGGGCGATCCCAGGGGTGTGATGCAGCAGACCTCCCCGACCGGCGACGAGGTCGACCGCGTGCAGGGCGGCGCCGGGCTGGAAGCCGAGGTGCCGATTTCCGGCGAGCTCCGCGAGGAATCGAGTCCACGCGGCATCAGCTGTCAGCCATCCGTCGACCTGCGGGACGCGGACCAGTCCGAACAGCGTTGTTTCCGGATTGATGGACTCGTCGATGAAGTAGATGCTGTCCGGCAGGGACGGTGCAGACATGGGAAGCCCAGGGAAGACGCCCTCCTTCACGGTCATGACGACTGACATCCAGTCAACTCCATTGCGCCGTAGGTTTCAAGAGAGATGAAGCCTGACGGCATTCACCGGGATTGGCCGCACCGACGGCGGGCCGTTGGGCGTGCGACGACTCTAGTGGCCACCCGAGTCACGCTCATAACATCATGCGCCTACTGACCGCAGTTGGCCGAAAGTAAGCTACATCTGACCTATTTTCTAAGTAAGTTGACGCCGGGCTTGAGGGAACAAGTCAAACACGTTCGGGATGGCCGGGGTTCCCATCTTCTCCATCATCGCGACGGACGAAGCGATCAGCACCGCCTCGCCGATGGGGCTCTGCTTCTGGATGATGAAGACGTAATCGTTCTCCGACGTCGGCAGGCGTCGTGGCACGGTGATCAAGTCCAGCTCCTCCAGGGCTGCCGAGATCCTCTCGCACAGCTCCACACTGAGCCGGGCTCGCTCCGGAGCGGCATAGCGCTTGATGAATCGCATGGAGAGACGCTTGATCCCATGGTCGACCTCGACAGCGTGGGCGATAACGGTGAAGTCCATAATTAAGTAGTTAACTCAATTATGCCGTACTCGTCAACGCATCGGAGCCGAAGACTGGTCGCCTGACAGCGCTCCTGCCACAGCCGCTGCGGCGGCAGTTTGACTGAACGTCATATGAAAACTGCGGCAGGGCCATCGCCGAGCACCCGCATGGCCAGTGTCACCCGGGTCTCACTGACGCTGCGTCGGTCCAGAAGAACCTTCGCCTTGACGGGTCGGAAGATTGGGTGAGGCGGGTGACCAGCCCTTCTTCGCCACGACGGTCTCCACCGCACACGCGCTCCCACGCTGACACCGACTGCTCGTGGCGGGGCTTGGCGTCGGCCACCAGACCCTGAAGGATGACCCTGACTACGAGCCGCGAGGAGCCGCTGATGAGTACGGGGCCGCTGTTGAACCGCCGCTTGGCCGGCGTGGGCACGACGATCTTCGCGGAGATGTCCGCCCTCGCCACCGCCACCGGTTCGATCAACCTCGGGCAGGGATTCCCCGACACCGACGGCCCGCGCGAGATCGCCGAGGCGGCGGCGCGCGCCGTGCTGGACGGCCGGGGCAACCAGTACCCGCCCGGCCCCGGCATCCCCGAGCTCCGCACCGCGATCGCCGAGCACCAGCAGCGCTTCCACGGCCTCGGCTGCGACCCCGACACCGAGGCCATCGCCGCCGCCCTGCTCGCCCTGCTGGAGCCCAGCGACGAGGTGATCGCCTTCGAGCCGTTCTACGACTCCTACGCCGCCTGCATCGCGATGGCCGGCGCCGTCCGCGTGCCGCTCACCCTCCGGGCACCGTCGTTCCGGCCCGACCTGGACGAGCTGCGCGCGCTGATCACCCCGCGCACCCGCCTGCTGCTGGTCAACACCCCGCACAACCCGACCGGCATCGTCCTCACCCCGGACGAGCTGGCCGCCATCGCCGCACTCGCCGTCGAGCACGACCTGCTGGTCGTCACCGACGAGGTCTACGAGCACCTGGTCTTCAGCGGCCGCCACCACCCGATCGCCGCCCTCCCCGGCATGCGCGAGCGGACCGTCCCGATCTCCTCGGCCGGCAAGACCTTCTCCTTCACCGGCTGGAAGGTCGGCTGGGTCAAGCCCTGTTCGCCTACCTATTTGCTGGTGGCCTGATAACGAAGGCATCGCTCCTCAGGTGGGGCACCCGTGAGCCGTTTGGGCCTTCCCGTTACAGCACACAAGGGCATCACTCTCGACGCGAGTCCGGGGCCGCGGCTAGTCACGTCGACTCGCTGAGTGATTCAGCCTTCAGATCCAGGCCATGGGATCGCCCGCACGACTCCCACGGTCAGGTGTCGGCACCGGATCCGCTCATCGAGCCACTTGTCGACCTCTGGAGAATCGAGCACACGCAGTAGCCGCTCGCACTTCTCCTCGGTCCCATCTAGCGGGCGGATAGTGATCACATGGTTATCGACAGCGACTGCACGATTGCCTCGCACCAAGACCCCAGCAGCTCGCGTGCGCCCACCAACGCCCGGTCCGGGTCGAGAGGTCCGGCGGAGCGCGACGAAGGGCGGCTCGACGGTACTGCCACCAAAAAGTCGGGAGCGTGACGGACTCGACATCTCGCTAGTTGCTGGCAGGTCATACGCCGTCAGGTACGGCCGCAAGCGACCCTCATGGGGGTCTCGGTTGTCGACCACGGCCCCTACACGGACTATGAAGGCATCCTCAACCCGCTGCTCGGCATCCAGCTCCGGCCACCACTCCACCGAGCCAGGGGATCTTTGCCCCCGACGCTTGCGACTTCCTTGGAGCACAAACACATCGATGTCTGTGTGCTCATCGAACTGGCCGTACGGCGCAACATGACCTACGTCAAGCATGGCTTCTAGATGGGATCGCCAAGCAGCGTAGCGACTACCACTACGAAGCACATCCGGCAGGATGGCCGTGATGGTCGAACCGATCCTCAGGGATCGGACCGCTGCCTCGGTGAAGACCGCAGCCTGGGTAACCATGCCTGACGACCACGGGCACTCCTTCCCGGCCAGCACAGGTCCGAAGGGCGGGTTTAGCAGCAGATGCCCCTGCCAGCTTCTAGTCCTGGCCAGTCCAGCCAGGCCATCGCCCACCACAACACGGGGGAACAACTGTGCAGGTGGAGTCTCCAGCCGCGCCAAAGACCGCCTTGCCGACTCATCAACCGCGCACCTGGCAGCCGCTGCAAGGACTAGTCGTAGCCTGGCACTCTCTACGAAGGGCGCCTCCAAGTCAGTCCCGATGAGCTTGCTACCCCAGGAGGCGACAGTCTCGTCAAGAGTGCTCTGGACCGGCAGCAACTCCGAAGCAGCAATGAGCAGGTCACCAGCGCCGCAGGTTGGATCCCAGAACGGCACGCCGCGCGAGGGCGCGCCAGCGACCACGCCGGCGAAGGCGCCCCGCAGGGTCCCGCTGGTGAAGAACGCTCCGGCCTGCCGCCGTGCTGCACGTGGAACCAGCCGACGCAACTCGCCTGATGCCTGCCCGTTGAGAGCGTGACGGACGTCATCCGTAACCCGCTGCCAGTTCCCTCGGGCCACGTCGGCCACCAGCAGGTGAAGATCACGGACATAGCGCGCGTAGGACGATGCGAGCATTGGTCCCCAATCATCATGTCACGGAGCAAGGTTGACCATACGTAGGGTCATCAGTCCTGCTATTCTGCAGCAGCTTGATCTAGATAGCGACCCATTCAAGCAGTCCTGTTGCTGAGGGGAGCAGCCGGTGGGGCACAGCTTGCGGTTTTCACCAGGGATCCTGGCTCGTCTTGGCGAGGAGCTGGTCCCGTACCCCGACCTGGGGATCCTCGAACTAGTGCGCAACTCATACGACGCCGACGCCTCGAGGTGTGCCATCACGTTGCGGGACGCGACGGTGCCGGGTGGCTCCCTCGTCGTCGAGGACGACGGTGACGGCATGACCGCGGGTGAGATCGCGGAGAACTTCCTCCTGGTGGGTCGCTCCTCAAAGCCAGGCAACCCGACGACCCAGAGGCTTCGTGCGAAGGTTGGCGAGAAGGGACTGGGCCGCCTCGCATCGTTGCGCCTCGGACGCGTCGTTCACCTTGTCACCCGGCCTCGGGAAGAACCAGGCCGAGAGTATCGGCTATCCATCGACTGGCAGCGCTACGAACAGGTGTCATCCGTAGACGAGGTCGACCTGGAGATCCGGACCGCCGACACGGACCAGCCACCCGGCACAACTGTGACGATCGACAGACTGCGCACTAAGTTCTCCAAAGAGGATATGGCGAGACTATCCAGGAATCTTCTCCTACTGACAGGAGTATTCCCGGACTCTCCCACTGGATTCCAGGCGCATGTCGACGCCCCAGAGTTTCAAGCGATTTCAACTACCCTGCAGTCCGGGTATAGGTTCTTTGATGAATGCGAGTTCAAGCTCGTCGCTCACCTGGACTCAAACGGTAAAGCCACAGCCCGCCTATATGACTGGCGAGGCGACCTGCTAATTGAAGAGGATCACGAGGAAGTCGCCCTGCGCCGATACGGTCGGGGCAAGAAAACTTCTCCGCTCCAGTTCATTGCGCCTGAGGCTACCTTTGAGCTCTGGATGTACGTCCTCGACAAGGAGTCCTTCGCACGACGGAACTCGAAGTTCCAAGTAGCCGATATCCGCCCTTGGCTCAAGGAAATCGGCGGAGTGCATCTGTACCACCGAGGAATTCGCGTCACTCCATACGGCGATCCGGGCCACGACTGGCTAGACCTGAACCTTCGCCGCGCCGCCAGCCCGGAGGTCCGCCCCTCGACCAATACCTCTGTCGGTCGCGTCTCCATCGAGGACGGCCCTTTTGCTCTGATCCCCAAGACTGACCGCATGGGATTTCAGGAAGACGCGCACTTTCAGCAACTCCGGGAATTCGCTAGGCGCTCCTCTGATTGGGCAGCTCATCACAGACTGAAGATCAGGGATAAGCAACGCTCCGAGCGGTCTCCTAAAGCGCGAGCCAAGAGAAACAAGCTAGAGCAAGAATTTCAGAAAGCTCTTGAGTCGCTTATTCCGGAGGATCGACGGCCGCTAATTCTCCAGAAATGGAAAGAAGTCAGCGAGTCCAATGCCGCTCTCACCAAGGCGCTAGAGGACGATCGCCTGCTTTATAGAACTCTCGGCACACTCGGAACCAGTACGGCAGTATTCGCACATGAGGCTCTTGCTCCCGCCGGCCACCTCATCGCGCTGCTGGGAAGTCTCGACACTCGGGCCCGCCAGCTGGTACCGGCTGATGACTTCGCCCAGAAGATCGAGCCGCCACTTTCTGATGCCGTGGAGATTGCCGAGAAGATGCAATCCTACACAGATCTCCCACTTGCCCTCTTGAACAAGAATAAGCGGCAAGTTCGCGTCGTCGACCTGAACCAGGCTTGCCGAAGCCTAGTTAAGCTATTTCATCAGCAGCTGGCCAGCAGGAACATCTTGGTCGATCTGGACCTATGGGACGACCCACTGCATCTGCACACAACAGTCGCCGATCTAGAGTCGCTTCTGGCTAATCTCCTAATCAATTCAGCGCATGCGATGCTGCGCCCGGAGGCGCCAGCTCAACGGACCATCAGGATCGCCACAGAGCGCCTAGGAAACCAGTTCGAGCTGACCGTTGCCGACTCTGGTCCAGGGATCATCAATATCAAAATCGATGACATTTGGATCCCAGGCGAGACCACTCGACCTAACGGAACTGGAATGGGCCTAACAATTGTTCGGGACATCGTTTCAGACCTCCTCGGTCAAGTGACCGTCACACCCCATGGGCGACTCGGCGGTGCGGAGTTTCGCGTAGTCGCACCGCTCCATACTGCCGAGGATGAGCCGCAAGGATCAGCCGAGTGATCGATGTGACTCGCGTGTTGGGAAGTCTTCAAGCCGATACCGAACCAGCCTCGATTTTTCAGCCCATTACCGCTGGCACCCGAGTGGGCATGATCGATGATGATCCGGTAGCCATGAGAGCACTCTCATACCAGCTACAGGATGTCGATATGACACCAGTCGAGATCTCACTGGCTGGGTCTCCGAGCCTCGACGACGTTCTTGCCAAGCTTCAGGACAATGGCTGTGCTGCGGCAGTCTGCGACCACCGACTCCGCGGAGGTGGGCACGCTCAATTCGATGGGGCTCAACTTGTCTGTCAGGCCAACTTGTCAGTGGGCCTGCCGTGCATCTTGCTCTCTTCCTGGACAGCGGAGGACGAGGCCACATCTATTCGCCGCTGGCGCCACGGCATCCCAAAGGTGCTGAGCAAACGCGGTCGATCTCCACAGGATCTTATCGATGCACTAACCGTCACGCGAATTGAGATGGCAGGGGAACGGCCATTGGAACGGCGCCCCTTCAGTACCGCTGTTGAGATCGCTGAGCTTAGCTACGAGGCCGAATGCCAGACAGCCCATGTTTACGTTCCTGCATGGGATCCGGATATCCCGGTGGTCGTACCACTCGATCTCTTTCCGATCGACGTTTCCCAAATGCCCTCGGAAGAAGTCCTGGGATCATTCTTTATAGGGAAGGTCAACTATTACGCCAGAGAGGCTGGCGAACTCTTCTTCCGTGACCTTCGCATTTCCACTCTTCCGCCGGCTGATTGGCTCCCAGCATGAGCACGACATCGATCCCTTCTCAAGGCCTTCCCGCGAAAGAGTGGGAAAGGCTTGAGGCTGTAATCCTCGATGTCGGACAGGGAAATTGCGCCATCGTGCGAGATGGTCGACGCTGCCTCGTGGTTGATGTTGCCAGCGAGATCGAGCTACTGGAAGAATTGCAAGGATCTGGCGTTAAGCGAATTGAGCACCTCATCATCTCGCACGCCGATGACGATCACGTGCGAGGCGCACTTAAGTTGCTCCCTCGTGACGAGATCTCAATCGGCACGCTGTGGTTCAATCCCGACGGATCGAAGAATACTCGAACGTGGCGCGCCTTCATCAACGTGGCCCATGATCTCTTCGAGTCAGGAAAAATTAACGTCTCTACGGCAATCAACGTGGCCGCCGCACAGTCTCTCTCATTTGCCAGAATTGGCGTTGAGGTTCTACATCCAGATATTCTATTTTCTGCCGCAGGCCCCGACACAAAGGATCGCAAAGAATCCAAGGGCGACGACAACAGTCCACGCATCACCTCGAACGGGATGTCAGTGACGCTGCGAATTCACTTTGCCGGGCAGCCAGCGCTACTTCTTCCGGGTGATCTAGACTCCGATGGCCTAGAGCGCATTATTCTTCGAGGGCGGCCCTTGGAGGCTCCAGTCCTGGTCTTCCCACATCACGGTGGAGGCTCTGGGGCCCTGTCGGCTCCTGAATTCACCAAGCGCCTATGCGATGCAGTGAAGCCCACAACAATCATCGCATCAATGGGCCGAGGCCACTATAGGCACCCGCTCCCCGAGGTTGTCTCGGCGATTCGAGAGGCACTACCTCAATCCTATTTCGCCTGCACTCAGATTTCTTCCCGCTGCCACGGGTCCACGGTGGCTGCCATACCAAAGCATCTCGTCGATAGGCCAGCCGCCGGCAGAGGCCTCGGCGCCTCTTGCGCCGGAACTATCGTCGTGGCAGCGTCCAGTGATGGATTAGTGATCAGTCCGGAAGCCCCCGCTCATGCAGAATTTGTTGGCACTCTTGACAACCCAATGTGTAACCGACCAGGAACCGTACTGCCAATTCCACGACAGGATCTGGGCAATGCAATGATCCCTGACGGGCTCAGTTGACACGGTTCTCCGGCGGACCGCATGCCCGTAGGTTGACAAGCTCTTGATTTGGCTATGTTCTGGCGCGGGTCTGAAATTGAGGTGGCGGACTTGTGTTCCTTCACCTCTCCATCGGAAGATGGCTCTATCACAAGCTGTGAGGAGCCATAATGGGTGCAAGGCCGCTGCTGAACCGCCGACTGGACGGGCTGGGCACGACGATCTTCGCCGAGATGTCCGCCCTCGCCACCGCGACCGGCTCGATCAACCTCGGCCAGGGCTTCCCCGACACCGACGGCCCGGCCGAGATCGCCCGGGCCGCCGCCGACGCCGTGCTCAGCGGCAGGGGCAACCAGTACCCGCCCGGCCCCGGCATCCCCGAGCTCCGCACCGCGATCGCCGAGCACCAGCAGCGCTTCTACGGCCTCGGCTACGACCCCGACACCGAGGTGCTGGTCACCGCCGGCGCCACCGAGGCCATCGCCGCCGCCCTGCTCGCCCTGCTGGAGCCCGGCGACGAGGTGATCGCCTTCGAGCCGTTCTACGACTCCTACGCCGCCTGCATCGCCATGGCCGGCGCCGTCCGCGTCCCGCTCACCCTGCGCACCCCGGACTTCCGCCCCGACCTGGACGAGCTGCGCTCCCTGGTCACCCCGCGCACCCGCCTGCTGCTGCTGAACACCCCGCACAACCCCACCGGCACCGTCCTCACCCCCGCCGAGCTGACCGCCGTCGCCGCCCTCGCCGTCGAGCACGACCTGCTGGTCGTCACCGACGAGGTCTACGAGCACCTGGTGTTCTCCGGCGCCCACTACCCGATCGCGGCCCTGCCGGGCATGCGCGAGCGCACCGTCTCGATCTCCTCGGCCGGCAAGACCTTCTCCTTCACCGGCTGGAAGGTCGGCTGGGTGACCGCCTCCGCGCCGCTGGTCGCCGCCGTCCGCACCGCCAAGCAGTACCTCACCTACGTCAGCGCCGGCCCGTTCCAGTACGCGGTGGCCGACGCCCTGCGGCTGCCCGACGAGTACTTCGGCGGCCTGCGCACCGACCTCCGGCGCAAGCGCGACCTGCTCGCCGACGGCCTCACCGCCGCCGGCTTCGAGGTGTTCCAGCCCCAGGGCACGTACTTCGTCACCACCGACATCACCCCTCTGGGCGAGAAGGACGGCCTGGAGTTCTGCCGCTCCCTCCCCGGACGCTGCGGCGTCGTCGCCATCCCCAACGTCGTCTTCTACGACAACACCGAGGCCGGCCGGAGCCTGGTGCGCTTCACCTTCTGCAAGCAGGACGAGGTCCTGCTGGAGGCGGTGCGGCGGCTCCAGCGGCTCTGAGGTCAGGGCGCGAGCGGCATCGCCTCGAAGCCGTCGAAGAGGTAGGCGTACACCTGGGCGAGGAAGGCCGTGAGCTCCTGCCGGTCGGGGAAGCGCACGTAGGTGAGCGCGTACCACTGGTCGACGTTGAGCGGCCGGTTCACCACCAGGTGCAGCAGGCCCGCCCGGACGGTCTCGCGGTAGTCGGGCCAGGCCCGGTCGAAGGTCTCCCGGAGCATGCCGAGGTCGTCGACGGCCTCCACGCCCAGGATCGCGGCACAGAAGTGCACGAACCGCCGGTCCACCCCGGGCACGTCGAACCCGAGGGTGGCCAGCGGGACGGCCGTCGGGTCCACCAGACCGCCCGGGTACGGGTACAGCGTGGTGTTCCGCAGCTGGTCCTCGTCGGCCGGGCCGCCCGGGCCGACACCCTCGGCCGGCCGGTAGACGCCGTAGAGCAGGCCGAGGGTGAGGAAGTCCCCGTAGACGTAGTTGAGCTCGCCGTCGGGCCCGTACGGCTCCTCCGGGTCGATCGCGATCGCGGTGGCCCTGCCAGCGCAGTTCAGCCAGGGGCCGTAGACGGCCTCGAACGGCAGGATCGGCGCCAGGTCGTGCTCCTTGAGCGCGGCGGCGCGCAGCGCGTCCTCCGCGCGGACCAGGGCGTCCTCGGTGTCGAAGCGGCTGGCCCAGGGGCCGGTGCGCGGCGGCAGTTCGTCTCTGGTGGGCATGTGTACGGAACTCCAGGCAGGGTCGGCAGGTCAGGGGGCGATCGGCATGTCGGAGCGGTCCCCGTAGAAGAATTCATAAACTTCGCCCAGGTACCGGTAGAGCTCGTCCTCCGATTCGAAGGAATACCGGGTGAGGCTCGACCACGCCTTGACCGAGGCCGGTCGCTGCTCCAGCAGGTACTCCAGGCTCGCCCGCAGGCGCCTGGCGTGGTCAGTGTCCCTCGTCGCCGATGCCTTGAACATGTCGATATCGTTGATCAGCTCCGGATGGAACGCGTTCTTGTAGAAGTCCCGGAGTTTTTGGTCGTCGTGCCAGCCGGGAATCTCCCATGCTGTCCAGCCCATCAGGGGTCACCACCGTCCAGCTCGGCCATCGGAGTCGGCACACCATCATAGACCTTGGTGCCGCGTGCGGTTGTGCTTGAGAACCGGCTCCGGATACATGGTGTGAAGATTGAATCCACCCTTTCCGTCGGGGTGGTATATGGCCTTTATGGTGGCATTCTTGAAATTGACGTCCTTGTAGTTCACCGAACCGTCGTGGTTGAGCGGGTTGTCGGGATCGATGTAGAAGCCCCGGAACCGCCCGGTATGGCCTCCCGGCCCCCAGGCATCGCTCGGGGAGAACTCCAGGACCTGGGGGTCCGGGTCGTGGGGGTCGAGCAGGGTACGGGCGTGCTGGTCCGCGTAGACCAGTGACTCCTGGTCCTTGAAGGCCGTCGAGTGACTGCCGCACTTGTGCTTGTGCGGGGCGCCGCGGTCGCCGTCGAAGTAGAGGTCGGGCGGGCTGAGCCTGCTGCGGGCATCCGGCCCGTGCAGCGGGTCGATCTTCTCGGTGGAGATCACGTACCCGGTCGCCGGGTCCTTCGCCACGGTCCGGTTGTGAGCCGGCCCCTGCATGGCGGGGTTGCCGAGCCGGTCCTTGAGCTGCTGGTCCGTCACGTTCAGGTGGCGCCCGACGCCGTGGCCCTGCTTGTCCAGCTCGCCGACCCGCTCGTCGATCCGGCGGTGGTAGAGCTCGCGCAGCGGCTTGCGGCCGGGCACGGACTGGCCCTGGTCGAGCTTCACGCCCTGCTTGCCGAGCGAGGTGGCGTTGTTCTGCAGGCCCTTCTGCACCGCCCGCTCGGCGTCGTCGAGGTTCTTGGTGGTGATCTCCAGCCCGCGTCCGATCGAGCGGTGGCCGCCGGCCATCGCCTTGGACATGTCGCCGATCATCGAGTCGATCACCGGACGCACCGCGTTCTGGATCACCTGGCCGAACTTGCCCTTGCCCAGCACCTTGCCGCGGGTGCGCGAGTCCAGGTCGCGGGAGTGCCGCTCGATCCGCTCGGCGTGCTCGTGCGCCCGTTTGGCCGCCTGCTTCAACGCTTCCGGGTCTGCCTTGAATCCGTCGCTCACGCGCTGCTCCCCACGCCCAGTGCCGCTTCGACCCCGTGGAAGACCAGCCCGGAGACCGCCTCCTGGATGGCCGCCTGGAAGGGCTCGACTGCCATCGAGACCAGCTGGCCGATGATCATGTCCTCGATCTCCTGGATGATCGCGCTGACGATCCGTTTGCCGGCCTCGATGATCGCCGCCTCGGCCGCGGCCGCGATCCCCAGGGTGGCCACCGCGGCGGCGGCCGCCGCCGCCATCTCGACCGCCATGGCGACCAGTTGTGCGATGACCGCACCCTTGGCCACCACCACCGCGTCCGCCGCGAGCTCCAGCGCCGTCCCCAACACGTCGCAGCAGTCGATGAGTACGGTCATGTGGCCGTCGGACGCCTGGCCCCAGCGTTCGAGCAGCGCCTCGTACCCGGCACCCTCGTACGCTCCGCCGAGGCCCTTCAGCAGCACGTCGGTGTCGTCGTGGGACTCCGCCATCCCCTTGCCGAACTCCTTGACGTGCACGGCCCATTCGCGCAGTTCGTCCTCGTCGATGTCGGGCCAGTTGAGGCCCATCAGATCCATGATCCAGACGACTTCCGACGGCAGGTCGATCGACAAGCCCAGCCACCCCCCTTGAGCTACCACCCCGCCCGATGCCGTACGGATGGACGCAGACGCGCCTCCGCATGGTTCCAGACGGCCCGCGAGCATGCCAAGGCACCCCGGCGACCGGAGGTGCGCCGGCGGACTCCCGGGCGCCCGCCGAACCGGGCCGGGCGCACGCCCGGCATGCACGGCGCGCACTCCGGCGAAAGGGGCGCGCGCCGGACAGAGTCGCACACCGGAGTGATCTGACTCGGGAAGCGCCCGTGCCCGAAACGGTGAATGCTTGACAAAGTTGGGTAAATCACCGGCGGACCCGGCGTATTCATGCTTCTCTGCTGCTGAATCTCCAGCCGGAATCCTTCCTTCCACGGTCGGCCGCGTCCTGGACCGCACAGCCTCGAACAGCCTCGCCAACGGCCGAGTCGGACGCTGCACGGCAGGCGCGCACGGAGCTGAAACGCGGAGCCGAGCATGCTCACCACACTGCAGACCTCCTACACCGACACCCGAGCCGGTGACCTGGCCTGGTGCCTGGGCGGCGAACCGCTGCCCGCGCTCGCCGTCCGTGACCTGAGACTCGGCGGCCTCGGCCGGCCAGGGCCGGCCGGGACGCTGCAACTGCGCCTGCTCGGTGCCTCCCACCAGGTGGTCATCGCGGCCGGACCGGGCGAATGCCTGGAGACGGTCGCCTGCCTGCCGGGCCGGCGCACCCCGCTGCCCGCCCGGGTCGCCAAGCAGGTCGCGGGCTGGGAGTACGAGTTCGCGGCCAGGATCGAGGCGATGCCACCGCACGACTTCGCCGCCCGCGCCCAGGAGCTGCTGGCCCTGGTCGAGGGGCACCCCCGCGGCCTGGCAGGGGTCTTCCCCGGCGACCCGAGCGCCTTCACGGCCCTGATGACCCAGGGCGACGCGAACCGGCTGCTGTGGCGCACCTGGCACGCCTACCCGCAGGAGGGGCGGCTGGTGTGCACCAGGTCCTCGCTGGTGGTCCGGACCCGATGACGGCGGGTACCTGTCATTCGTACGCAGGAACGATCCGTCAACCCGGCAGACCGCCCTGTCCATCGAATGGACGCAGCCATCCGCTGCGCCTGTCGCCTAGCGTTTGTTCGTGATCAACCATCCGGCGGGTTCACCCGCTCAGCCGGTACTCGACCGCGGCCCCGACGACGGTACGGACGGCGGCGCCGCCGCTCCGCGCCCCGGCCGGCCGCACACCCGGCTGGCCACCCGGCGGCGATCCAGACCCCGGGCCCGGCCGAGCGTCGCCCGGCCGTCCGTGCTGCTCGCCGCCTTCGTCTGCGCGGCCTGCGGCCTCGTCTACGAGCTGGAGCTGGTCGCGCTCGGCAGCCACCTGATCGGGGACTCGGTCACCCAGACCTCCGTCGTGCTCTCGGTCATGGTGTTCGCGATGGGCCTCGGCTCGCTGCTCGCCAAGCGCTTCACCCGCCGCCCGGCGACCGCGTTCGCCCTGGTCGAGTGCGCGCTCGCGCTGGTCGGCGGGCTGTCGGTGCTGACGCTGTACGCCTGCTGGGCCTGGCTGGGCGGCTACCAGGCCGCGCTCGTCGGCCTCACCGGCGTGATCGGCGTGCTGATCGGTGCCGAGATCCCGCTGCTGATGACGCTGATCCAGCGCATCCGCCGGGAGGACGCCGGGCGGGCCGTGGCCGACCTGTTCGCCGCCGACTACGTGGGCGCCCTGGTCGGCGGCCTCGCCTTCCCCTTCCTCATCCTGCCCGCCTTCGGGCAGGCCACGGGCGCCCTGGTCACCGGCGCCGTCAACGCCGTCGCCGGCGCCGGCGTCGTGCTCTGGCTGTTCCGCGACGAACCCGCCCCGCGCCTGCGCGTCCTGCTCTGGGCCGCCTGCGGGCTCGTCCTGGTCGCCCTGGGGGCCGCGGCGGCCTTCTCCGGCGCGATCGAGCGGGCCGCCCGGCACGCCCTGTACGGCGCGCAGATCCGGTTCGCCGCGCAGAGCCGGTACCAGGAGATCGTGCTGACCGGCCCGGACGACGGCGCCGCCACCGACGCGCGCCAACCCCTGCGGCTGTTCCTGGACGGCCGCGGCACGGTCTGCGGCCCCGACCAGTACCGGGCCGACGAGGCGCTCGTCCACCCCGCGATGGCCGGGCCGGACGCCCGGGTACTGCTCCTCGGCGGCGGCGACGGGCTCGCCCTGCGCGAGGTACTGCGCCACTCGGGTGTGCGCAGCGTCCGGCTGGTCGAGCTGGATCCGGCGCTGACCGCGCTCGCCCGCAGCGACCCGGCGCTCGCCGCCCTGGGCGGGCACTCGCTCGACGACCCCCGGGTCCGGATCACGCACGCGGACGCCCTGGAGTGGCTGCGCGAGAGGGCGGCCGGGCGGCCGGGCGGCCCCGACGACGGCCCGTTCGACGTGGTCATCTCCGGGCTGCCCGCGCCGCCGGAGGCCGGCACCGGCACGTTCCAGTCCGAGGAGTTCTTCGGCCTGGCCCGGCGGGTGCTCGCCCCCGGCGGCCGGATCGCGGTGCGGGCCGGCGCCGCCGGGTCCGGACTCTGGCCGGTCGAGGCGGGCCTGCGCGCGGCCGCGCTGCAGACCCTCCCCTACGGTCTCCCCGCCGGCCCCGCCACTGTCTGCGGCCCGGCCCGCCCGCAGAGCTTCGTCCTCGCCGCCGCCGCGCGGCCCCGGCCGGCCCTGGCCGACGACGCCCCGCCCCCGCGTGCCCTCACCGCCGAGGGCCTGCGCGACTCGGCCGACCGGCTGGCCGCCGCCCGGCCGGCCCACTACCCGGCCGCGCTGACCCTGCTGGGGCCCCGCTGACCGGCGCGCGGGCAGCCACCAGCCCGACAAGCGCCCCGAACGCCGCCGATCGCCCCGGGCGGTCGGTACGCTCGCAGGCATGGAGCATGAGGTAGTCGTCCCGATGCCGGCCGAACTCGTCAGGCTGGCCCTGCAGGATCCGGCCCGGCTGGCCCGCTGCGTCCCCGGGCTGAGCACCGAGCCCGCGGCGGCCGGCAGCGGGCAGGCCGAGGAGATCAGCGGACGGCTGCGGCTGCGGATCGGCACCTCGACGATCACGTACCGCGGCGTGCTGTCGTTGATCGAGGGCCGGGAGGGCGTGCTGACCGCGTTCGCCGAGGGCCAGGAGGCCCGGGGCAGCGGCGAGGCCAGCGCGACCGTCCGGATCGCGGTCGGCGAGGCCGGCCCGGCCGCCGGCGCCGCGGCCGTCCGCTTCACCGCCGACCTGAGCGCGACCGGCCGGCTGACCGAGTTCGACGGGGAGACCCTGGCCGCCGCCGGGCGCCGCCTGCTGGACCGCTTCGCCGCCGCACTCGCCTCCGAGGGCGCCGACCCCGCCGAGGAGGACGAGGAGACGGACGACTCCGCGCCCGGCCCCGACGCCACCGTGCTGTTCCTGGAGGACCGCACCCCCGGTGCGGAGGACGACGGCGGCGCGGCCTTCGAGGAGGAGTTCGGCGACGGCTCGCTCGACGACGACCTCTCCGACCTGATCGCCTTCTCCGACGACGACGCCGAGCGCTTCGGACTGCCCACCGGCGCCGAGCCGGACGCCGAGCCGGCCCCGGCCGCCGCCTCCTCCGAACTGCCGTACGACTACGACCGGGATCCGGTGCTCAGCGGCCCCGTCCGCCGCAGCATCGTCGGGCGCTCGGCCGAGGAGGTCGACCACGCCCCGCCGCGCGGCCGGTACGCGCCGGCGCTGCCCGCCCGCAGCGCGCGGGCCCGGGCCGCGACCCGCTGGGGCGGCGAGGGCGGATCGTCGGCGCTCGGGGCGGTCGCGCACGGCCGGGCGGCCGTGCCGTGGATGATCGGCGGCGGGGTGGCCCTGATCGGCGGCGCCGTGGTGCTGGTCCGCGTGCTGCGCCGGCGCTGAACCGCTGCGCGGCCGGGCCGCCGCCGCGGCTCTAGACTGGCTGTCCATGAGCACCGACCTGAGCAACGACCGCGACGCCCTGCTGGCACAGATCAAGGACAAGGCCGTCGTGCACGGCAAGGTCACCCTTTCCTCCGGGCTGGAGGCCGACTACTACGTGGACCTGCGCCGCATCACGCTGGACGCGCAGGCCGCCCCGCTGGTCGGCCGGGTGATGCTGGACCTCACCGACGGCCTGGAGTACGACGCCGTGGGCGGTCTGACCCTGGGTGCCGACCCGGTGGCCACCTCGATGCTGCACGCCGCCGCCGCCCGCGGCCGCGAGCTGGACGCGTTCGTGGTCCGCAAGGCGGGCAAGGCCCACGGCCTGCAGCGCCGGATCGAGGGCCCGGACGTGAAGGGCCGCCGGGTGCTGGCCGTGGAGGACACCTCGACCACCGGCGGCTCGGTGCTGACGGCCGTCGAGGCGCTGCGCGAGGCGGGCGCCGAGGTGGTCGGCGTCGCGGTGATCGTGGAGCGCGGCGGCGAGGAGGCCGTGAAGGCCACCGGCCTGCCCTACTACACCGCGTACCAGCTGGCCGACCTCGACCTCGGCTGAGCCGGATCACACAAGCGGGAAGCCCCGCACTGTTTCACGTGAAACAGTGCGGGGCTTCTCGCGCACCGGCTTCTCCCGCGCACCGGGCTCTTCTCGCGTACCGGGCCTACCGCAGGGTGGTCAGCCCCGGCGGTGCCGGCCGCCGGCCTGCAGGGCGGCCTCGCGCTCGGCGGCCTCGGCGCTCTCCGCGCCGCCGCCGGCCCGCTTCTTGCGCCGCTCGCGGACCACCTCGACGAGGATCGGCGAGACCGAGAGCAGCACGATCAGCAGCACGGCCGGGATCAGGTACTTGTCGATCACCGGCGCCAGCGCGTCACCGAAGAAGTAGCCGATCAGCAGCATCGACTCGGTCCACAGGACGCCGCCGATGACGTTCCACAGCAGGAAGGTCTTGGCCGGCATCTTCAGGGTGCCGGCGACCGGGTTGAGGAACGTCCGGACGATCGGCATGAAGCGCGCGAGCACCACCGCCTTGCCCGGCCCGAACTTCTCGAAGTACTCCTCGGCCTTGAGCACGTACTCGCGGCGGAAGATCTTCGACTCCGGCTTGTCGAACAGCCGGGGGCCGACCCGGACCCCGATCAGGTGGCCGAGCTGCGCCCCGGCCACGGCGGCGATCGGCGCCCCGATCAACAGCGCCGCGATCGGCAGCCGGGCCCCCTCGCCGAGCACCGAGGAAGCGGCGCTGGAGGAGGCCACGCCGGCCAGGATCAGCAGGGAGTCACCGGGGAAGAAGAAGCCGACCAGCAGGCCGGTCTCCGCGAAGATGATCGCGATCAGCCCGATCGCACCGAGCGACGAGATCAGCGACTTGGCGTCAAGCAGATTGACGGCTAGCTGGTTGTAGTCCACGGCCGCAGGATAGCGGGCCCGTCTTACCGGAGTCCTCCGCCTCCGGGTGCAGCGGCGGGTCATCCGTTCGTAGCATGCGGGGCCCGCCGTCCCGACTGGCGGGCCCTTGGTGGACGCGGAGCCCGAGTCTGGGAAGATGGCACCGGCGTCCGGTCCGTGGTCGCGAACACCCTCTTTGTGACTCCGCGGGCAGCGCCCCGAAGCCCGGTACCCGAAAGCCGCACCGCAGAGCCGCGTCGGCCCCCGGTACCTCAGGTCGTACCGAAGGCGTACACAGCGTCGGACATCACCGTCCGTACGCCGCAACCCGACAGGAGCGGATTCGCATGCCCATCGCAACTCCCGAGGTCTACAACGAGATGCTGGACCGGGCCAAGGCGGGCAAGTTCGCCTACCCGGCCATCAACGTCACCTCGACGCAGACCCTGCACGCGGCCCTGCGCGGCTTCGCCGAGGCGGAGAGCGACGGCATCATCCAGATCTCCACCGGTGGTGCGGAGTTCCTGGGTGGCCAGCACAACAAGGACATGGTGACGGGCGCCGTCGCGCTCGCCGAGTTCGCGCACATCGTCGCGGCCAAGTACGACATCACCGTCGCGCTGCACACCGACCACTGCCCCAAGGACAAGCTGGACGGCTACGTCCGCCCGCTGCTCGCGATCTCCGCCGAGCGCGTCGCCAAGGGCCAGAACCCGCTGTTCCAGTCGCACATGTGGGACGGCTCGGCCGAGACCCTCGCCGACAACCTGGCCATCGCGCAGGAGCTGCTGGCCCAGGCCGCCGCCGCCAAGATCATCCTTGAGGTCGAGATCACCCCGACCGGCGGCGAGGAGGACGGTGTCTCGCACGAGATCAACGACGAGCTGTACACCACGGTCAACGACGCCGTCCGCACCGCCGAGGCCCTCGGCCTGGGCGAGAAGGGCCGCTACCTGCTGGCCGCGTCCTTCGGCAACGTGCACGGCGTCTACAAGCCGGGCAACGTCGTCCTGAAGCCGGAGCTGCTGCGCGAGCTGCAGGACGCCCTCGGCGCCCAGTACGGCAAGAACGACCCGTTCGACTTCGTCTTCCACGGCGGCTCGGGCTCCACCGCCGAGGAGATCGCCACCGCGCTGGAGAACGGCGTCGTGAAGATGAACCTCGACACCGACACCCAGTACGCCTTCACCCGCCCGATCGTGGACCACGTGTTCCGCAACTACAACGGCGTGCTGAAGGTCGACGGCGAGGTCGGCACCAAGAACACCTACGACCCGCGCACCTGGGGCAAGCTCGCCGAGGCCGGCATGGCCGCCCGCATCGTCGAGGCCACCCAGAGCCTGCGCTCGGCCGGCACCCGCCTGAAGTAAGCGGGCAGCCCGCACCGAGCGGTGAACGCGTCGAGCCCCCCGGCCTGCCGGGG
>NZ_JBHUWW010000064.1:0-47953 GCF_042669755.1 Kitasatospora sp. NPDC057223
GTCCGGGGCTTCCGGGCGTCCGGGCCCACCGCCCGCCCGGGGTCGCGGCCGGCCCGGCCACCGGCCCCGGTGGCCCGGGCGGCCGGGCGGTCGCCGGCGGCGGTTTCGCTTATCCTCGAAAGAGTGGCCATTTCGGCCATACGTCGTAGAACCGGCATAAGCCGCAGATGCGAGGACGGGACCAGATGGCCGATCACCGGAAGGGCCGCAGCCGTCGCAGCCGCGCCCTGAGGATCGCCACGTGCACCCTCGTCGCCCTCGTGGTGCTCGGCGGTGCCGCGGCCGGGTACGCGTACTGGAAGTTCAACGGGAACATCAAGAGCGTCGACATCGACGCCACCCTCGGCACCTCCCGGCCCCCGGCGGCCACCGACGGCTCCTTCAACCTGCTCGTGCTCGGCTCCGACTCGCGGGCCGGCAGCAACGGCACGCTGGCCGGCGGTGACACCGCCGACACCGCCCGTTCGGACACCGCCATGGTCGTGCACGTCAACCAGGACCACTCCCGCGCCGAGGTCGTCTCCATCCCGCGCGACACCCTGGTCAGCCGCCCGGCCTGCACCGACGCCGCGGGCCGGGCGACGCCCGCCGTGCAGCGGGCGATGTTCAACAGCGCGTACGAGACCGGTGGCGCGGCGTGCGCGGTGAAGACCACCGAGCTGCTCACCGGCCTGCGGATGAACCACTACGTCGAGATCGACTTCTCCGGCTTCGCGCACGTCATCGACTCCATAGGCGGGGCCACCGTGACGACCACGGTGGCCATCCACGACAAGGACAGCGGGCTGGACCTCGCGGCCGGCACCCACCACCTCAACGGCACCCAGGCGCTCGCCTTCGTCCGCACCCGGCACGGCATCGGCAACGGCAGCGACCTGGGCCGGATCGAGCTCCAGAAGCAGATGCTGAAGTCCGTCATGCAGCAGGTCGGCGACATCGGACTGCTCTCCAATCCGGTCAAGCTCTGGTCCGTCGGCGACACCCTCACCCGCAGCATCACCACCGACTCCGACCTGGCCTCGGTCAACTCCCTGGTCGGCCTCGCGCAGTCGCTGAAGAACATCGGCCCCGAGCAGCTGTCGATGGTCACCCTGCCCGTCGTGACGGCCCCCAGCGACCCGAACCGGGTGGTCGCCCAGCAGCCCGGGGCAGGGCAGCTGTGGGCGGCCCTGAAGGCCGACCAGCCCGTCCCGCCGTCCGTCGTGGCCGCCCAGGCCGGCAACCCCGCCACGACGCCGTCCGGGCAGGCCTCGGCCAAGCCCTCGGCGCGCGCCACGGCGAGCCCGTCGGCGACCCCGGCCGACGGGTAGGGCCGCAGGCCGGACGTGCCCGGAATATCCCTGCCCGGTCCCCGGTTTGGGAAGAAGCGGACAGTCCTGGCAGACTGGTCCGTCGGTCCCGGTTCACGTGCCGCTGTCAGAGCTGCCGACCCGGTGCCCTCCCGAACCTAGGAGAACCCCTTGAAGCCCAACGTTCACCCCGAGTACGTGGTCACCAACGTGACCTGCACCTGTGGCAACGAGTTCACCACCCGTTCCACCGAGCAGGGCGGCGTCATTCGCGCCGAGGTCTGCTCGCAGTGCCACCCGTTCTACACCGGCAAGCAGAAGATCATGGACACCGGTGGCCGCGTCGCCCGCTTCGAGGCGCGCTTCGGCAAGACCCACAGCACGAAGCAGGCCGAGCAGGCCTAGCGCTCTTTCGGCGCCGGTCTCCTGCGCCCCCGCATTGCGACGGGGGCCCGGGGGCCGGCGCCGTTCGCGTCCCGCCACCGCGCCGCTCGCGCCGCCCCGCCGTCCCCGCCGATCAATCCGGAAGTAGGCCATCCCATGTTCGAGGCAGTCGAAGAGCTCCTCGTCGAGCACGCCGCCCTCGAAGAGAGGCTGGCCGACCCGTCCGTCCACGCCGACCAGGCGAACGCCCGCAAGCTGTCCAAGCGCTACGCGGAGCTGACGCCGATCACGGTCGCGTACCGCGCCTGGCGGCAGGCCGGCGAGGACATCGAGGCGGCCCGCGAGTTCGCGGCCGAGGACCCGGACTTCTACGCCGAGGTGAAGTCCTCCGAGGCCCGCCAGGCCGAGCTGACCGAGGAACTGCGGCTGCTGCTCGTCCCCCGCGACCCGAACGACGAGAAGGACGTCATCCTGGAGATCAAGGCGGGCGAGGGCGGCGAGGAGTCCGCCCTGTTCGCCGGCGACCTGCTCCGGATGTACCTGCGCTACGCGGAGCGGGTGGGCTGGAAGACCGAGTTCATCGACTCCAACGAGTCCGACCTCGGCGGCTACAAGGACGTCTCGGTCGCCGTGAAGACCCGCGGCACCATCGAGCCCGGCCAGGGCGTCTGGGCCCGGCTCAAGTACGAGGGCGGCGTGCACCGCGTGCAGCGGGTGCCCGCGACCGAGTCGCAGGGCCGGATCCACACCTCGGCGGCGGGCGTGCTGGTCACCCCCGAGGCCGAGGAGGTCGAGGTGGAGGTCCACGCGAACGATCTGCGGATCGACGTGTACCGCTCCTCGGGCCCCGGCGGCCAGTCCGTCAACACCACCGACTCGGCCGTCCGGATCACCCACCTGCCGACCGGTATCGTGGCTTCCTGCCAGAACGAGAAGAGCCAGCTCCAGAACAAGGAGTCGGCGATGCGTATCCTGCGCTCACGGCTGCTGGCCGCCGCGCAGGAGGCCGCCGATCTGGAGGCCTCGGACGCGCGCCGCAGCCAGGTCCGCACGGTGGACCGCTCGGAGCGCATCCGGACGTACAACTACCCGGAGAACCGCATCTCGGACCACCGCACGGGCTACAAGTCGTACAACCTGGACCAGGTCCTGGACGGCGACCTCAGCCCCGTGATCCAGTCCTGTGTGGACGCCGACGCGGCGGCCAAGCTCGCCGCGACACAACAGAACTGAGCAAACCCGGCCCGCGAACAACGACCGGGCTGCGCCGGAAGGGGTACGTACGGATGAACCTGCTGCTCGCCGAGGTGGCCCAGGCCACCCAGCGGTTGGCCGCGGCCGGCGTGCCGTCGCCGCGCTTCGACGCGGAGGAACTCGCCGCACACATCCACAACGTCAAGCGCAGCCAGCTGCACACCGTCGCGGACGCCGACTTCGACGCCCGCTACTGGGAGGCGATCTCGCGCCGCGAGGCCCGCGAGCCGCTCCAGCACATCACCGGCCGGGCCTTCTTCCGGTACCTGGAGCTGGAGGTCGGCCCCGGGGTGTTCGTGCCCCGCCCGGAGACCGAGACGGTCGTCGAGTGGGCCATAGACGCCGTCCGGGACATGGACGTCGCCGAGCCGCTGGTGGTCGACCTGTGCACCGGCTCCGGCGCCATCGCGCTCGCGCTCGCGCAGGAGCTCCCGCGCTCCCAGGTGCACGCCTTCGAGCTGGACGAGGGCGCCATGCGCTACACCCGGCGCAACATCGCCGCCAGCTCCGACCGGGCCCGGGTCACCCTGCACGCCGGTGACGCCACCCGCGCGTTCGAGGACGACCGCTCCTGGGACGGCCGCTTCGACCTGGTGATCAGCAACCCGCCGTACATCCCGCTCACCGAGTGGGAGTACGTCGCGCCCGAGGCCCGCGACCACGACCCGCAGATGTCCCTGTTCTCCGGCGAGGACGGCCTGGACACCATCCGCGGCATCGAGCGGGTCGCCGCCCGCCTGCTGCGGCCCGGCGGAGCCGTCGTGATCGAGCACGCGGACACCCAGGGCGGCCAGGTGCCGTGGATCTTCAACGAGGAGGGCGGCTGGACGGACGCCGCCGACCACCGCGACCTGAACAACCGGCCGCGCTTCACGACGGCCCGCAAGGCGTCGTTGTGAACACCAGACACAGCACCACCGCGCGCAAGGCCTCGCTGTGACCGTGACCGTGACCGTGCATGCCATGAGCCATCCCGGAAGGGGACCGCACCGATGAGCCGCCGCTACGACTGTGCCGACGCAGGGGACCGCGCCACCGGACTTCGCGAGGCCGCCGCGGCGATCCGCCGCGGCGAGATCGTCGTGCTCCCGACCGACACCCTCTACGGCGTCGGCGCCGACGCCTTCTCCCCGGAGGCCGTGGCCGCGCTGCTGGCCGCCAAGGGCCGCGGGCGCAACATGCCGTCCCCCGTGCTGGTCGGTTCGCCGACCACCCTGCACGGCCTGGTCACCGACTTCTCCGAGCAGGCCTGGGAGCTGGTCGACGCCTTCTGGCCCGGCGGCCTCACCCTGGTCGCCAAGCACCAGCCCTCGCTGCGCTGGGACCTCGGCGAGACCCGGGGCACCGTCGCCGTCCGGATGCCGCTGCACCCGGTCGCGATCGAGCTGCTGAACACCACCGGCCCGCTCGCCGTCTCCAGTGCCAACCGCACCGGCGGCCCGTCGCCGGCCACCTGCGACGAGGCGGACGAGCAGCTCGGCGACTCCGTCTCGGTGTACCTCGACGGCGGCCGGGCCGACCACGCGACCGCCTCCACCATCGTCGACGTGACGGGCAAGGTCCCGGTCCTGCTGCGGGCCGGCGCGATCAGCGCCGAGCAGCTGAGGGAGGTCGTCCCCGACCTGGAGGCCGGCAGTTGACGGCCACCTCCCTCCATGCGGGGCCCGGTATATCGCCGTACCTGAGCGTTTCGCCCCGCCCGCTGGACCACTTCCGGATCCTCTTCGTCTGCACCGGGAACATCTGCCGCTCGCCGATCGCCGAGCGGCTCACCCGGCGTGAACTCGACAGCCGGCTGAACCCCCGGGTGGCCGGCCGGATCCTGGTGGAGAGCGCCGGCACCTGGGGCCACGAGGGCGCCCCGATGGAGGCGCACGCCGCCACCGTCCTCGACGAGTACGGCGCGGACAGCGGCGGCTTCGCCGGCCGCGAGCTGCTCGACGAGCACGTGGTCGAGGCCGACCTGGTGCTCACCGCGACCCTGGACCACCGTGCCCAGGTGATCTCGATGGGCCACGCGGCCGGGCTGCGCACCTTCACCCTGAAGGAGTTCACCCGCCTGGTGCGCACGATCGACCCGGGCACGCTGCCCGACCCGCGCCGGGGCGCCGACGTCACCGAGCGGGCCCGCGCGCTCGTCCGGGCGGCGGCCGCGCTGCGCGGCTGGCTGCTCGCGGCGACCCCGGAGTCGGACGAGGTGGACGACCCGTACGGCGCCCCGATCGGGATGTTCCGCAACTGCGGCGAGGAGATATTCCACGCCCTGGACCCGGTGGTCACCGCGCTGACCGGTGTCCAGCCGCCGCGCCGGGAACCGCTGCACTGACACCCCGTCCGGGGCAGCGGCGGCCCTGACGGGTGCAGGCGCGCCCGCGTCGGCGGGCCGGGCCGACGACCCGGTCCTACGCTGGAGGAACCACCCCGCCGCTGCCCGGGAGTTCCGTCATGACCGTCACCGATGCCCCGACCGGCCACTCCGCCACCGGCCACGCCGGGAGGGCCCGGTGGCAGCCCGTGCAGGCCCTGCGGGAGGCCGATCCGCAACTGGCCGACCTGCTGGCCGCGGAGGGCGAGCGCCGGGCCGAGAGCCTGCAGCTGCTGGCCGGCGAGAACCTCACCAGTCCGGCGGTGCTGGCCGCCCTCGGCGGCCCGCTGATCGACAAGTACGCCGAGGGCTACCCGGGCCGGCGCCACCACAGCGGGTGCACCCTGGCGGACGCCGCCGAGCTGCTGGCCGTCGACCGGGCCCGCGGGCTGTTCTCCGCCGCACACGCCAACGTGCAGCCCCGGTCGGCCACTTCGGCGATGCTGGCGGCCTACGCGGCGCTGCTGAAGCCGGGCGACGTGGTGCTGTCGATGTCGCTGGAGCACGGCGGGCACCTCAGCTGCGGCTCGCGCGCCAACTTCTCCGGCCGCTGGTTCGAGTTCGTCGGCTACGGGGTCCGTGAGGAGGACGGGCTGGTCGACCTCGACCAGGTCCGCGAGCTGGCCCGCCGGCACCGCCCCAAGGCGATCATCGCGGGCGGCATCTCCTACCCCCGCCACCTCGACTGGGCGGCCTTCCGGCGGATCGCCGAAGAGGTGGACGCCTACCTGATCGCCTCCGCCGCGCAGACCATCGGCCTGGTCGCCGGGGGAGCGGCGCCCTCGCCCGTCCCGTACGCGGACGTCACGGTCGCCGCCACCCACAAACTGCTGCGCGGCCCGCGCGGCGGCCTGCTGCTCTGCACGGCGGAGCTGGCGGACCGGATCGACCGGGCGGTCTTCCCGTTCACCCAGGGCGGCGCCGCGATGAACGAGGTGGCCGGCAAGGCGGTGGCCTTCGCCGAGGCGGCGACCCCGCGGTACGGCGAGTACGTGCGCCGGGCGGTGGCCGGCGCACAGGCGCTCGCCGCCGGGCTGGCCGACGCGGGGCTGCGTCCGACGACCGGCGGGACGGACACCCACCTGGTGACGGCCGACGTCTCGCCGCTCGGCATCAGCGGGGCCGAGGCCGAGCGCCGGTGTTCGGCGGTCGGCCTGATGCTCGGCAAGTGCGCCCTGCCCTACGACCCGGCGCCCGCCACCGAGACCTCCGGCATCCGGCTGGGCACCGGGGCGGTCGCGGCGCAGGGCCTGGGCGAACGCGAGCTCACCGAGATCGCCGGGCTGATCGGACAGGTGCTCCGGGACGGCCCGCACCCCCGGATCGGGGAGCGGGTGCGGGAGCTCGCGGGGGGTCTCGCCGGCCGCTGACGGCCCCGGCCCCGGGGGCCGGATCCGGATCCGTACCCGCAGGGGCGAACCACGATGCGTGCCGTCGGCGTCCGACTCAATAAGGTGTGTGCCGTGGCGACGCACCTCGAACCCCGGAAGAGCGCGGGAGTACCTTCGGTATTCACCCGTCGGACTGTGATGCTGGAGGCCCGTGATGCGTGAGTATCTGCTGGTCCTGTTCTGCACCGCAGCTGTCACCTACCTGCTGACCGGCCCGGTCCGGAAGTTCGCCATCGTGGCCGGCGCGATGCCGCCGGTGCGCGCCCGCGACGTGCACCGCGAGCCGACTCCCCGGCTCGGCGGCATCGCGATGTTCGGCGGACTCTGCGCGGGCATCCTGGTCGCCTCCCAACTCGACAACCTGAGCAAGGCGTTCGTCGAGGGCTCGGACATCCGGGCCCTGCTCTCCGGCGCCGGGATCATGTGGATCCTCGGCGTGCTGGACGACAAGTGGGGCGTCGACGCCCTGGTGAAGCTCGGCGGCCAGATGATCGCCGCGGGTGTCATGGTCTGGCAGGGCATCACGGTGATCTCGCTGCCGCTGCCCGGCTTCAAGACGATGACCGTCGGCCCGACCCAGGGCATGGTCATCTCGGTCGCCCTGGTCGTCATCATGGTCAACGCGGTGAACTTCATCGACGGCCTGGACGGCCTGGCGGCCGGCATGGTCTGCATCGCCGCGATCGCCTTCTTCCTGTACTCGTACCGGCTCTGGTACGGCTACACGATCAGTGCCGCCGCCCCCGCGGTGCTGTTCAGCGCGCTGCTGATCGGGATGTGCCTGGGCTTCCTGCCGCACAACCTGCACCCGGCCCGGATCTTCATGGGCGACTCGGGCTCGATGATGCTCGGCCTGATGCTCGCGGTGTCGGCGATCTCCATCACCGGCCGGGTCGACCCCGACCTGCTGACCGACCGCACCGAGTCGCAGACCGTCACCGTGCACACGCTGGTGCCCGTCTACATCCCGCTGCTGCTGCCGCTGACCGTCATCGCCCTGCCGCTGGCCGACCTGCTGCTCGCGGTGGTGCGCCGGACCTGGGCCGGCAAGTCGCCGTTCGCGGCCGACAAGCAGCACCTGCACCACCGGCTGCTGCAGGTCGGGCACTCGCACAGCCGGGCCGTGCTGATCATGTACTTCTGGGCCGCGCTGATCGCCTTCGGCACGGTGGCCTTCTCGGTCACCAACACCGGCCGCACGGTGGTGCTGACCATCGCCGGGCTGTCCCTGCTGGGCATCGTGGTGCTGCTGATCCCGCGGTTCCGCCCGCACGCCCCGCAGGCGGTGCAGGCCTTCGTCCCGCCGCGCTACCGCAAGCCGGAGCAGGAGCAGGAGGCCGGCGACCCCGCCGGTGGCGCCGCGGGCGCCGGCCCCGCGATGGCCGAGCTGTCGGCCGAGGACAAGCAGATCCTCGGGCGGATGGGCACCGGTGCCTCGGCGGTCGGCGGCGCGCACGGCCGGGGCCGGGGCTCGCGGCAGGGCTCGCACGAGGGCTCGCGGCAGGGCTGACCGGCGCGTACGTGGGTTGACGGGCGCATCTGATGATCCGTCAATCCGGTTCACCCGTACGGCGGCACGATTGGGCCGTCGGTGTGACAGGTACCACACGTTCATGGTAAAGCTCTCATCAAATAGTTTGTGATACCGTTCACGAGTACTGAGAACACGCCGAAAGACCTGACAGGTGGAGGACTTCCGTCCCTGGTCGGGTCTCCCTCGACGGGCTCGCCGCCAAGCGGCCGGCCTGCGGCGACCCTCTCGGTAGGTGCCACCCACCGCACTGTGCGCCCGTCCCCCCGTCTCCCCGACATGCCGCCGGAGTTGCCGACATGCCGTCCCCCGACGCCCGGATCATCCGCGGCGCCGCAATCCCCACTGCGGTCGCCGGTGTCATCGCCATGGCGATCTCGGCCGCCGTCGTCGGTGGCAAGGGACTGCTCGGCGCGTTCTTCGCGACCCTGCTCGTGATGGTCTTCTTCGCCTCCGGTCAGGTCGCGCTCGACCGGCTGACCAGGAACAACCCGCAGATGATGATGGCTGCGGGCCTGCTGGTCTACACCACGCAGATCCTGCTGGTGGGCGTCGTTCTCGCAGTGTTCAAGCGCACGACGCTCTTCGACACCAAGGTCTTCGGGTTCACGCTGCTCGGCTGTGTTCTGATCTGGACGGGCTTCCAGGTGCGCGGCGCGATGAAGGCGAAGATCTACTACGTCCAGCCCGACGCCTCCGAAAACAAGGCCGACAAGCCTTCGGACTCGGGGCGTCAACAGTGACGAGGCCCAACTGTCCCCCCAACGAGGGGGGCGGTGTTTATGCCGTCCTGACGGGCTGCTATCGTCCGTCGCAACAACGGAGTACGGGAAGAGGCCTGGTCCATCCGCTCGACGGACGGATCGCCCCCCGGCCCCGCGCAGTCTTCGATGATCCCGCGTCGGTGCACCGCACCGCCGCGCCGGGTCGGCGAGAAACCCATCAAGTTCCAGTGCCGCACCGTGGCCGCAGGCCACGCCGACACACCGAGGTTGCCGTAACCATGCGTCACGACGAAGGAGTCCGTGGTGAGTGCTGACCAGCTCACGCCGCTCGCCTCAGAGGCTGGCTGCCACCTGTTCTCCGGCTGCGGCTTTCCTGCCCCCGGCCTGAACGAGTTCCAGTTCGAGCCGATTTTCACGATCGGCAGCGTCGAGTTCAACAAGCCGATGCTGCTGTCGGTCATCGCAGCTCTTCTGGTCATCGGCTTCTTCTGGGCGGCGTTCGCCAGGCCGAAGCTCCTCCCCGGCAAGCTGCAGCTGGTCGGTGAGATCGGCTACGACTTCGTCAAGCGCAGCATCGTGCTGGAGACCATCGGCAAAAAGGGCGAGAAGTACGTCCCGATGCTGGTCTCGATGTTCTTCTTCGTCTGGATCATGAACATCATGTCCGTGATCCCGTTCGCCCAGTTCCCGGTGACGGCGGCGATCGGATTCCCGGCCGGCCTCGCGGCCGTGGTCTGGGTGACGTACATGGGCCTGACGTTCAAGAAGCACGGTTTCGTCGGCGGTCTGAAGAACCTCTGCTGGCCGTCCGGGATTCCCGGCTGGGTCATGTTCATCCTGGTGCCGATCGAGTTCTTCTCGAACATCTTCGTGCGCCCCTTCACGCTCGCGGTCCGAGCCTTCGCGAACATGTTCGCCGGCCACCTGCTGATCGTGATGTTCTCCATTGCCTCCTGGTACCTGCTCAGCCCGAGCCTCGGTGCGCTCTACGGCTCCGCCTCGTTCATCGTGGCGGTCGGCCTCACCGGCTTCGAGCTGCTGGTCCAGTTCCTGCAGGCCTACATCTTCGTGATGCTGGCCAGCAGCTACATCGCCGGTGCCCTCGAAGAGGCGCACTGAGCACTGCGGCCCCGGCCGCAAACCCCCGCACTCCCGGTGGCCAACCACCACCGGTTCTCCACCCCGCAAAGGATTAGCAGAGATGTCCGCTCTCGCTGAGGTCACCGGTTCCGTCGCGTCCATCGGCTACGGCCTTGCTGCGATCGGCCCCGGCATCGGTGTCGGTCTGATCTTCGGCAACGGTGTGCAGGCCATGGCCCGCCAGCCCGAGGCTGCCGGCCTGATCCGCTCCAACATGTTCATCGGCTTCGCGCTGACCGAGGCGCTCGCCCTCATCGGCATCGTCATGCCGTTCGTGTTCGGTGTCTGATTCCGACACACCGGTAGCCCTTTTCGACGAAAGGTTCTGATATGAACCCCGCGGTCTTCCTCGCGGAAGAGGGGGAGAAGATGAACCCTCTCCTCCCCGCATGGCCCGAGGTCATCATCGGCCTGCTCTGCTTCTTCATCGTCTTCGGCCTCCTCGGCAAGAAGCTCCTGCCCAGCATCGAGAAGGTGCTGGCGGACCGCCGGGACGCCATTGAGGGCGGCATGGAGCGGGCCGCGACCGCTCAGGCCGAGGCTCAGGCCTTGCTTGAGCAGTACCGTGCCGAGCTCGCCGAGGCGCGCCACGAGGCCGCTCGGATCACCGAGCAGGCGCGTGAGCAGGGCGCTGCCCTGGTCGTGGAGATGCGCGAGGAGGGCCAGCGTCAGCGCGAGGCCATCGTCGCCGCGGGCCACGCCCAGATCGAGGCCGACAAGAAGGCGGCGACCGCCGTCCTGCGTCACGACGTGGGTTCGCTGGCCTCGCAGCTGGCCTCCCGCATCGTGGGCGAGTCCCTGGAGGACTCCGCCCGCCAGAGTGGCGTCATCGACCGCTTCCTGGAGGACCTGGAGGCCAAGGCCGCCGGTTCCAAGGCGGCTGCCAAGTGATCGGCGCGAGCCGTGAGGCCCTCGCCGCAGGGCGGCAGAACCTCGACAGCCTGACCGACTCCACCACGGTGGACGCGGCCAAGGTCGCCGAGGAGCTCACCGCCGTCACGGTCCTGCTGGACCGCGAGGTGTCGCTTCGCCGGGTGCTGACCGACCCTTCGCGGTCCGGTCAGGACAAGGCCCGGCTGGTCGGCTCGCTGCTGGCCGGCCAGGTCTCCGGCGAGACGGTGGACCTGGTCTCCGGCCTGGTCCGCTCCCGCTGGTCGGGCGCGCGTGACCTGGTGGACGCCACCGAGGAGCTCGCCGCGTACGCCGAGGTCATCGCCGCCGACAAGGCCGGTGTCCTGGACGACGTCGAGGACGAGGTCTTCCGGTTCGGCCGGATCGTCAGCGGCTCGAACGAGCTGCGCAGCGGCCTCACCGAGCCCAAGGCCGGCCGCGTCGCCAAGAGCGAGCTGGTCGTCAAGCTGCTCGGCGGCCGGGCCAACCCGGGCACCGTGCGGCTCGTGACCAACCTGGTCGCCAACCCGCGTGGCCGTAGCCTGGAACAGGGCCTGGAGTCCTACTCCAAGCTCGCTGCCGCCCGGCGCGGTCGCGTGGTGGCCCTGGTCACCAGCGCGGTCCCGTTGTCGGACAGCCAGAAGGAGCGCCTGTCGGGCGCCCTGGGCCGGCTGTACGGCCGCCAGGTCCACCTGAACATCGACGTGGACCCCTCGGTCCGCGGCGGCGTCCGGGTGCAGATCGGCGACGAGATCATCGACGGCACCGTGTCGAGCCGCCTCGAAGGCGCTCGCCAGGCCCTCGAAGGCTGACACCGAGCACCGAGCTACATCCGACCCTCGGTCGGGAGCCGGTCCCGCACGGCGGGAACCGGTAAAACGTACGGCCGGATCGCAACGACCCGGCCGAGAGTCGAATACTTGCGGCCCTCAATGGCGGGCCGAGGATCGCAAACTAGGAGAGCAGGGAAGCCTGATGGCGGAGCTTACGATCCGTCCGGAGGAAATCCGGGACGCGCTGGCCGACTTTGTCCAGTCGTACCAGCCGGACGCCGCCTCGCGTGAAGAGGTCGGTACGGTCACTGACACGGCGGACGGTATTGCCCATGTCGAGGGTCTTCCCTCGGTCATGGCGAACGAGCTGCTGAAGTTCGAGGACGGTACCCTCGGCCTCGCGCTGAACCTCGACACCCGCGAGATCGGTGTCGTCGTCCTCGGCGAGTTCAGCGGTATCGAAGAGGGCCAGACGGTGCACCGCACCGGCGAGGTCCTCTCCGTCCCGGTCGGCGAGGGCTACCTCGGCCGCGTCGTGGACCCGCTGGGCAACCCGATCGACGGTCTGGGTGACATCGTCTCCACCGGCCGCCGTGCCCTGGAGCTGCAGGCCCCCGGCGTCATGGTCCGCAAGTCGGTCCACGAGCCGATGCAGACCGGCATCAAGGCCATCGACGCGATGACCCCGATCGGCCGCGGCCAGCGCCAGCTGATCATCGGCGACCGCCAGACCGGCAAGACCGCGGTGGCGATCGACACGATCATCAACCAGCGCGACAACTGGCGCTCGCAGGACCCGAACAAGCAGGTCCGCTGCATCTACGTCGCCATCGGCCAGAAGGGCTCCACCATCGCCTCGGTGCGTGGCGCCCTGGAGGAGGCCGGCGCGCTGGAGTACACCACCATCGTGGCCGCTCCCGCCTCCGACCCCGCGGGCTTCAAGTACCTCGCCCCGTACACCGGCTCGGCCATCGGCCAGGAGTGGATGTACGACGGCAAGCACGTCCTCATCATCTTCGACGACCTGTCGAAGCAGGCCGAGGCGTACCGCTCCGTGTCGCTGCTGCTCCGCCGTCCGCCGGGCCGCGAGGCCTACCCGGGCGACGTCTTCTACCTGCACTCCCGCCTGCTGGAGCGCTGCGCGAAGCTCTCCGACGAGCTGGGCGCCGGCTCGATGACCGGTCTGCCGATCATCGAGACGAAGGCCAACGACGTCTCGGCGTACATCCCGACCAACGTCATCTCGATCACCGACGGCCAGTGCTTCCTGGAGTCCGACCTGTTCAACGCCGGCATCCGCCCGGCCGTGAACGTCGGTATCTCGGTCTCCCGCGTCGGTGGCTCCGCCCAGATCAAGGCCATGAAGTCGGTCGCCGGCCGCCTGCGCCTGGACCTGGCCCAGTACCGTGAGCTGGAGGCGTTCGCCGCCTTCGGTTCCGACCTGGACCCGGCCTCCAAGGCCCAGCTGGAGCGCGGTGCGCGCATGGTCGAGCTGCTCAAGCAGGGCCAGTACCAGCCGTTCCCGGTCGAGGAGCAGGTCGTCTCCATCTGGGCCGGCACCACCGGCAAGCTGGACGACGTACCGGTGGCGGACATCCGCCGCTTCGAGCGCGAGTTCCTGGACCACCTGCGCCTGCAGCACAAGGACCTGCTCGTCGGCATCGTGGAGACCAGCAAGCTGGAGGACGGCACGATCGACGCGCTGACCGCCGCGATCTCCGCCTTCAAGCAGGGCTTCACCACCGCCGACGGCAAGCTCCTCGGCGAGCAGGCCTGAGTCCGGTAGCGAGGGAAAGGACGTAACGACCCATGGGAGCACAGCTTCGGGTCTACAAGCGCCGGATCCGCTCTGTCACCGCGACGAAGAAGATCACCAAGGCGATGGAGATGATCTCCGCGTCGCGCATCGTCAAGGCGCAGCGCGCGGTGGCCGCCTCCACTCCGTACGCCGACGAGCTCACCCGGGCGGTGACGGCGGTGGCCACCCGGTCCAACGCCAAGCACCCGCTCACCACCGAGAACCCGCAGGCCAAGACGGCCGCAGTCCTGCTGATCACGGCGGACCGCGGCCTGGCCGGCGGCTACTCGACCAACGCCATCAAGCAGGCGACCGCTCTCAGTGAGCGGCTGCGGGCCGAGGGCAAGGACGTGGTGACGTACATCGTCGGCCGTAAGGGCGTCTCGTACTACAACTTCCGCCACCGTGAGGTCGCGGCAGCGTGGACGGGATTCTCGGACAAGCCGACGTACGGCGACGCCAAGACGGTCGCGAGCGAGCTCATCGAGGCGTTCACGGCGGAGACCGGCGGGGTGGACGAGCTCCACCTGGTCTCCACCGAGTTCGAGTCGATGCTGACGCAGAACGCCGTCGAGGCCCGGCTGCTGCCGCTGAAGCTGGACGAGGTCCAGCTCAGCGACAACAAGCCGGCCAAGTCGGAGATCTTCCCGCTGTACGACTTCGAGCCGTCGGCCGAGGGCGTCCTCGACGCACTGCTGCCGCGGTACGTCGAGAGCCGGATCTACAACGCGCTGCTGCAGTCTGCCGCTTCGGAGCACGCCGCCCGGCGTCGTGCGATGAAGTCCGCGACCGACAACGCGGAAGACCTCATCAAGGCGCTCACGCGACTTGCCAACTCGGCCCGACAGGCCGAGATCACCCAGGAAATCAGCGAGATCATCGGCGGCGCCAACGCCCTCGCCGACGCTAACGCGGGGAGTGAATAAGACATGACCACCACTGTTGAGCCGACCACGGCGACGGGCCGCGTCGCGCGGGTCATCGGCCCGGTCGTCGACGTGGAGTTCCCCGTCGACGCGATTCCGCACATGTTCAACGCCCTCAAGCTCGACGTTGAGGCGCCGGACGGCAGCGGCAAGAAGACCCTGACGCTGGAGGTCGCGCAGCACCTCGGCGACGGTCTCGTCCGCGGCATCTCGATGCAGCAGACCGACGGTGTCGTCCGCGGCACCGAGGTCCGGGACACCGGCAAGGCCATCGAGGTCCCGGTCGGCCAGATCACCAAGGGCAAGGTCTTCAACGCCCTCGGTGAGGTCCTGAACGTCGACAAGGACGAGTTCGAGTCCCAGGTCGAGGTCCGCTGGCCGATCCACCGCAAGGCCCCGAACTTCTCCGACCTCGAGTCGAAGACCGAGATGTTCGAGACCGGCATCAAGGTCATCGACCTGCTCACCCCGTACGTCCAGGGTGGCAAGATCGGTCTGTTCGGTGGTGCCGGTGTCGGCAAGACCGTTCTGATCCAGGAAATGATCTACCGCGTCGCCGAGAACTTCGGTGGTGTGTCCGTGTTCGCCGGTGTCGGCGAGCGCACCCGTGAGGGCAACGACCTCATCCACGAGATGGTCGACTCGGGCGTTCTGGACAAGACCGCGCTGGTCTTCGGCCAGATGGACGAGCCGCCGGGCACCCGCCTGCGCGTCGCCCTGTCCGCTCTGACGATGGCGGAGTACTTCCGTGACGTCGAGCAGCAGGACGTCCTGCTCTTCATCGACAACATCTTCCGGTTCACCCAGGCCGGTTCCGAGGTGTCGACCCTGCTCGGCCGCATGCCCTCCGCGGTGGGCTACCAGCCGAACCTGGCCGACGAGATGGGCCTCCTCCAGGAGCGCATCACCTCGACCCGCGGTCACTCGATCACCTCGATGCAGGCGATCTACGTCCCCGCGGACGACCTGACCGACCCGGCGCCGGCCACCACCTTCGCCCACCTCGACGCGACGACGGTTCTCTCCCGTCCGATCTCCGAGAAGGGCATCTACCCGGCCGTCGACCCGCTGGACTCCACGTCCCGCATCCTGGACCCCCGCTACATCGCGCTGGACCACTACGACACGGCCATCCGTATCAAGGGGATCCTGCAGAAGTACAAGGACCTCCAGGACATCATCGCCATCCTCGGCATCGACGAGCTGGGCGAGGAGGACAAGCTCACCGTCCACCGTGCCCGTCGGATCGAGCGCTTCCTCTCGCAGAACACCTACGTGGCGAAGCAGTTCACCGGTGTCGAGGGCTCGACCGTGCCGCTGTCGGAGACCATCGAGGCCTTCAACGCGATCGCGGACGGCAAGTACGACTCCGTTCCCGAGCAGGCCTTCTTCATGTGCGGTGGCATCGAGGACCTCGAGAAGAACGCCGCCGAGCTCGCCAAGAAGTAGTCGCGACCGGCGGGTAGCAGCTGAGTGACCGTGAGGGGTGGCCCCGAGCCCTGGGGACCACCCCTCACGGCGCACTCACTGTGATTCCGGTCATCTCCGTGCCGCCGGTTTCATCTCCGGGGCGCGGGCCCGTTATTCTTACCGAAACTCCCGAGCAATCGGGCGTTGCAAGAGCCTAGGAGCCCACGTTGGCTGAGCTGCACGTCGAGCTGGTCGCAGCCGACCGCAAGGTGTGGTCCGGTGCGGCCACCATCGTTGTCGCCCGTACGGCCTCCGGTGACACCGGCATCATGCCGGGTCACACCCCGGTGCTGAGCGTGCTGGAGTCCGGCCCGGTCACCATCCGGACCACGGACGGCGGCACCGTCGTCGCCGCGGTGCACGGCGGCTTCATCTCCTTCGCCGACAACAAGCTTTCTCTGCTCGCGGAGATCGCCGAGCTGGCGGACGAGATCGACGTCAACCGCGCGGAGCGCGCGCTCGAACTCGCGAAGAACGAGAGCGACGCACACGCCGAGCGCCGCGCCGAGGTCCGCCTCGTCGCAGCGGGCCGCCGCAAGGCAGCCTGAACGTAGCAGGACCGACGGTCCCGGGGACGCGCGAGCGTGACCCCGGGACTGTCGTATCAGTTGGTAGGACAGCGCGGCCGCTCGGTAGGGCCGATTCGGGGTACGCAGGCAGCGAGGAGGTCGGTGAGCATGGTCCTCGCCCTTGTGGTGTGCGCGGCGGTCGTGGCGCTCGGTGTGGCGGGCCTGGTGGCCTTCGCCGTACGCCGGCGGGTGATCCAGCGCGTCGGCGGAACGTTCGACTGCAGTTACCGGCTCAAAATGCCGGCCGACGCCTCCACGCAGCCCGACCTCGACGAGAACGGCAAACCCACCTCAGCCCCGGTTCCGCAGACCGACGGCAAGGGGTGGGTTTTTGGTATCGGCCGCTACAGCGGCGACTCCATCGAGTGGTTCCGGGTCTTCTCCTACGCCCCGCGCCCCCGCCGGGTCCTGCCGCGCCGCGAGATCGAGGTCCTCGGCCGCCGCTACCCCGAGGGCCAGGAGGAACTGGCCCTGCTCTCCGGCTCCGTCGTCCTTCGCTGCCTCCACAAGGGATCCCCCCTGGAACTCGCCATGAGCGACGACGCCCTCACCGGCTTCCTCGCCTGGCTGGAGGCGGCACCCCCCGGCCAGCGGGTCAACGTCGCGTAGGTTCGCCCACCCGTTCGAGTGGGTTGTGCGGGGATCCACACCTCCGCGCGGATCGCCGCGCCTAGCGTGTGCGGCGTTGGTTGTGCCACGGCACCGCGCCCGCCCACACTGTACGGAGGAGGTGTGTTCTCGATGACTGCTCTCAGGCCTGAAGAATTCTTCGATCTGGACGAGGCCCCGACCATCGACGAGGTTCTCTGGCAGGCCTGGCTCGCACTGGAACTCCCTGAAGGCTTTCATGCCGAGATCGTCGAGGGGTTCATCGAGGTGTCGCCGACCGGACGTCTGACGCATGCGCTTGTGGCCAACCGCCTCCGGCGTGGCATGGATGCCTTCCTGGGCGGTAGCGGATTTGCCGCGTACCAGGACATGAACGTGATCCACGGGAAGAAGGCCTGGATCCCCGACGTGCTGGTGGCGGCGGAGGACTACGAGGCCGAGCCGGCTCAGCTCGGTGTCGCCGGCGGAGACGTGAAGCTCGCCGCCGAGGTGGTGTCGCGCGGTCACGAGGACCGCAAGCGTGACCGGGTACGCAAGCGCAGGGAATACGCCCGGGCCGGCATCCCGGTTTACGTGATCATCGACGACTTCGACGGCGACGGCCATGTCACCGTGCTGACGGATCCGCACCAGGACCGGGCGACCTACGAGGCGGAGGTCCGCGTCCCGTACGGCACCGAGGTCACCGTTCCCGAGGGCCCCGCGAAGGGGTTTGTGATCGGCGTCGCAATCACCGGTGAGCCCCGGCAGGGCTGAGTAGTCTGCTGTCCATGGTCAACCTGACGCGTATCTACACCCGCACCGGCGACGACGGCACCACGGCGCTCGGTGACATGAGCCGGACCACCAAGACGGACCCGCGGCTGATCGCCTACGCGGACACCAACGAGGCGAACGCCGCGATCGGCGTGGCCATCGCCGCGGGCGGGCTCGCCGAGGACGTGTCGGCGGTGCTGACCCGGGTGCAGAACGATCTGTTCGACGTCGGCGCGGATCTCGCCACCCCGGTGGTGGAGGACCCGAAGTACCCGCCGCTGCGGGTGCTCCAGACGTACGTGGACCGGCTGGAGGCGGACTGCGACCACTTCCTGGAGTCGCTGGAGAAGCTCCGCAGCTTCATCCTCCCCGGCGGTACGGCCGGAGCCGCGTACCTGCACCTGGCCTGCACTGTGGTGCGGCGGGCGGAGCGGGCCACCTGGGCCGCGATCGAGGTGCACGGCGACAGCGTGAACCCGCTCACCGCGAAGTACCTCAACCGGCTCTCCGACCTGCTGTTCATCCTCGCCCGGGCTGCCAACAAGGAGCAGGGTGACGTGCTCTGGGTGCCGGGCGAGAACCGCTGACCGGGCGGATCCCCGGCCGGGTCCCTAGCGCGGCCGCCTGGGGAACACGGTGTAGCTGGCCGCGACGGCCAGGCTGACACCCGTCACCCAGGCCATCCGCGGGTACCAGGCGGTGAGCGGGGCGGCCTGTCCGGAGTCGTCCAGCAGCAGGACCATGGCGGTGATCAGAGCGGTGGTGAGGGCCGCCGCCGCCAGGGTGCGGCCGAAGATCCGCCACTCGTGGGCGGCCCGGTCGCGGCCGTACTTCGGTGCGCCGGGTGGTTTCGGCCCGCCGGCGAGGCGGTGGGCGACGTGGCCGTCGGCCCAGCGGACCAGTGAGTGGCCGTACGCGACGGTGAAGCCGACATAGGCGGCGGCCAGTCCGTGGGTGGCGGCGGGGGCGGCGCCGCGCCGCAGGTCGAGTACGGTCGCGCTGAGGACGAGCAGGTCGACCAGGGGCAGGCAGAGCAGCAGCGCGGTGCTGACCCGGCGCCGTGCGAGCAGGTAGCGGGCGGCGAGGCCGAGGGCGAGAAGGACCCAGAAGCCCAGCTCGCCGGCCAGGACGAGGGTGACGATCACGGCGGACTCCTCCCGGGGCGGTGTGTTCCTCCAGCCTGGCGGGGCGGGGCGGCCCGGGCGTCGTCGCGGGTGCTGACCGGCGCCTGCATCCTTCGATGTACGGCGTCTCCTCCCCCCGGTCCGCGCGTGCGGCCGCGCCGGATGGTGGGATGGACCCGTGACCGGATTCAGCCTCACCCCCCGCCAGGAGGACCGCGCGATCGCCCTGGCCGGGCTGCTCGGCGGCCTGATCCTGATCGCCACCGGCGCGTACGACAACAGCGGGCGCATCCCGGCCGGGCTGGCGGTGCTGCCGCTGTGCGCGATGGCCGGTCTGGAACTGCTGCGCCGCACGCACACGGTGTGGACGGTCTGCCTCGGCGGCCTGGTGTTCGCCGGCAACATCTTCGCCGGGTCGGTGGTCGCCACCGTGATCATGTACACCGACCTGCTGTACGCGGCCGTGCTCTACGGCTCGAAGCGGATGTCCGTGATCCTGCACCTCACCGGCGCGGGCTCCACCATCGTGCTGAGCACGCTGACGGTGCTGTACGGCTCGGTGTCCGCCGCGCTGCTGGTGGCGGTCTTCTCCGCGCTGGTCTTCATCGCGCCGGTCTGGACGGCGGACCTGCTGCGCCGGCACCGCGACGAGGCCGACGCGGAGCGGCTGCGCGCGCAGCAGACCGCGCTGCTCTCCGAGATGGACCGGCGCGGCGCCGTCGTCGCCGAGCGGGCCCGGATGGCCCGCGAACTGCACGACGTGATCGCCAACCACCTCTCCGCCATCGCGATCCACGCGACGGGTGCGCAGTCCGTGGCCCGCCGTCAGGAGCGCCCGGCGGACGATCCGCTGGTGGCCGCATTGGCGGTGATCCGCGAGAACAGCGTGCAGGGGCTGGCGGAGATGCGGCGGATGATCGGACTGCTGCGCTCCAGCGGCGGTGGTGAGGCCGACGCCTCCTACGCGGCCCCCGAACTGGACGCGGTGGACGCACTGCTCGCCAGCGCGCGGGCGGCGGGGCAGGACGCCGGGCTGGCCTTCGAGGCCCGCGAGGAGGGTGAGCGCGGGGCGCTGGCGGTGCCGGTGGAGCTGGCGGCGTACCGGATCGTCCAGGAGTCGCTGACCAACGCGTTGAAGCACGCCGCGCCGGGCACCGTCCGGCTCTGTCTGACGTACCGGCCGGAGGAGTTGGAGATCTCGGTGGAGAGCCCCTACCGGGCGGGCGAGGGCGGCAGGGTGCTGCCGGGCGCGCGGGCCGGGCTGGTCGGGATGCGGGAGCGCGCGGCCCTGCTCGGCGGGAGCTTCGAGGCGGGGGAGCGCGAGGGGCGGTGGAGGGTCCGTGCGGTGCTGCCGCGCGGGTCGGCGGTTTCGGCGGAGGAAGGGAAGGGCCGGTCATGACGATCCGGGTGCTGGTGGCCGAGGACCAGGCGGCGGTGCGGGCCGCGCTGGTGATGATCCTGGGCGCCGAGCCGGGGCTGGAGGTGGTGGGGGAGGCGGCCGACGGCGAGGAGGCCGTGCGCCTCGCGCTGGAGCTGCGGCCCGACGTGGTGCTGATGGACATCCAGATGCCGCGGCTGGACGGCGTCTCCGCGACCCGCCAGGTGGTGGACGCGGGGGCGGCGCAGGTCCTGGTGCTGACCACCTTCGACCTGGACGAGTACGTGTACGGGGCGCTGCGGGCCGGGGCGGCGGGGTTCCTGCTGAAGGACCTGGAGGCGGACACGCTGGTCGAGGGCATCATGACGGTGGCCCGCGGCGACGGCATGCTGGCGCCGTCGGTGACCAGGCGGCTGATCGGCACCTTCGCCCGCCCGGGCCGGCCGGTCGGCGCCGAGGCCCGGACGGCGGTGGACGGGCTGACGCCGCGTGAGCGGGAGGTGCTGTCCTGCATCGGCGCCGGGCTGTCGAACGGTGAGATCGCGACCCGCCTCGACATGGCGGAGGCGACCACCAAGACGCACGTCAGCCGGATCCTGGCCAAGCTGGAGCTCCGCAACCGGGTCCAGGCCGCGATCCTGGCGCAGGACCTGGGGCTGCGGATGGGCTGAGCGGCGGTCCGTCAGCCGCGCCGCAGCGCAGCCCGGGCCGCCGCCTCGTCGGCGGCCCAGACCATCAGCCGCGGCCCGTCGGCGGTGTCCACCAGGGTGTACCGCAGGCCGGCCGCGGCCAGCAGGGCGGCGAGCCGCCGGGCCTCGTCGGCGTCGGCGGGGGAGGCGACCGCCACCAGCAGTCCGTACTCGTCCGGTGCGCCGGTGCGCGGGCGCCGCGCGACCAGGGACTTCCCGCTGCCGTACGTCCAGCGCAGCAGCAGGATCAGCACCGCGAGCACGGCGAACGTCAACAGCAGGTACGTCAGCGTCCGCATGGCCGGACCTCCCGGTAGGGCGCCCCGCCGGACGCAGATCACACCGGCCAATCTCACCACGGAGCCTGCGGGAGCGTTAGAGTCCGGCGATGAGCGGCGCGGCTCCGGGGACGACCCCTGCCCTGGGCCGCCCACAGGCACCGCCCAGCACCCCGGGGGGATCACCCGCTCCCGGCAGGGGACGGGGCGGACGTACCGGACCCGGGAGAGCAGTCATGAGCACCGTACCCAGCAAGCAGATCGCCGTCATCGGCGCCGGACTGATGGGCGCCGGCATCGCACAGGTCGCCGCGCAGGCCGGGCACCCGGTCGTGCTGCGGGACGTCACCGACGCGGCACTGCAGCGCGGTCTGGACGGCATCCGCGCCTCGTACGAGAAGTTCGTCTCCAAGGGGAAGCTCGGCGCCGAGGCGGCCGAGGCCGCGCTGGGCCGGATCACCACGACCACCGACCTGGGCGCGGTCGCCGACGCCGACATCGTGATCGAGGCGGTCTTCGAGCGGCTGGACGTCAAGGAGGGCGTCTTCCGGGAGCTCGACAAGATCGCCAAGGAGGGGGCGGTGCTGGCCTCCAACACCTCGGCCATCCCGATCACCCGGATCGCCGCCGCGACCGGGCGGCCCGAGTCCGTCGTCGGCGTGCACTTCTTCTCGCCGGTACCGCTGATGAAGCTGGTCGAGCTGGTGCGCGGCTACAAGACCAGCGACGGGACGCTGGCGGTCGTCCGGGAGTTCGCCGAGGGGGTGGGCAAGGAGGTGGTCGTGGTCAACCGCGACGTGGCCGGCTTCGTCACCACCCGCCTGATCACCGCGCTGGTCGTCGAGGCCGCGAAGCTGTACGAGTCCGGTGTCGCCAGCGCCGAGGACATCGACACCGCCTGCCGGCTCGGCTTCGGCCACCCGATGGGCCCGCTGCAGACCGCCGACCTCACCGGCGTGGACATCCTGCTGCACGCGGCGCGCAACATCTACGAGGAGACCCAGGACGAGAAGTTCGCCGCGCCCGAGATCATGGCGCGGATGGTCACGGCCGGGGACCTGGGCCGCAAGAGCGGCCGCGGCTTCTACCCGTACGACGCCGGCTGACCCGTCCACGGGCCGCGCCCCGCAACGGGCGGACCGGGTGGGCCGCGCATCGTACGGCCCGCCCGGCGCAGGACGGGTGAGTTTCCTCACGCAGGTGCCGCAGACGGGTGATTTGGGCGGTAATCGAGCGTAGGTATGGGCACTTCCTGCGTATATTCCCTCGGACGAGTGAAGTTGCTTCAGATCTGCCCGGGAACAGCAACCTGCGGAGCTGGTTCACCGTCAGATGAGGGGGAGCCCCGGCACGACGGCCGGGGTCCGGACGCGGGGCAGGTGCCCGTCCGGAACGGCCCGTCCGGCGATTCGGATTCGAGACCGGCAACCGGCGGTCGGCAACCCGGAACGGGTGGCCGGCGGCAGGCCGAAGCCCGTGGGCAGGCCTACGAGCGGAGGAGGAGAGCATGCGCATCATCGGTGACCACATGGCCCTGGCCCTCGAAGGCCACCTCGACGTGCGCAGCGCCGCCGACGTCAGGGTCCGGCTGCACCAGGCCGTCGACGGCGGGCAGGGCGACCTCGTCCTGGACCTCGGCCGCCTGGAGACCTGGGACGCCACCGGCCTCGGCGTGATCATGGGCACCCACCGCAGGGCCGGCCGGATCGGCCGGCGGCTCGTCCTGCGGTCCGTCCCCGCGCAGCTCCAGCGCCTCCTGGTGGCCACCCGGCTGCACCGCATCCTGGCCGTCGAGGGCAGTGTCTCGGACGCCCGCGGCGCGACCCTGCCCGGCCTCGGCCCCGTCGCCGGCCAGCCGATGGCAGCCCCTCTGCTCTGAATCTGCGCCGAATCTGCGCCGAACCTTCCCGGCTCGGATGCGAACGGGCCCGGCCGGGCACCCCGGCGCACTCCGGCGAGGGGCCGCGCTGCACGCCGGGGCACGAATGTGCGAGAGTCTGCGGTCAGGACACGGCCGCGGGGACCCAGTCTGCCCGCGCGGGGCCGGTCGAAGACGTCAGCGCCACGGCCGGCCCGGCCGGATGGCCGAGCATGGGCGGAGCGACACGTGGGACAGCCATCCGGTGAATTCCGGCAGGAGGGCGTGCGCCCGCGTACCGGCGAACTCGTCTCCGGCGGCCTGCTGGTGACCATCGGCACCGCCGACGGCTCCGAGGCCCGGCCCTGCCCCGACGAGTGGAAGCCCCGCCCGCGCCGCGCCCAGCGCGGCGAGCAGGGCCGCGCCGCGTTCGGCGCCGGCCGCGCCGTCGGCCCGCTCGCCCTCGGCTCCGCCGCCGACCTGCGGCTGCTCGACCGCGAGGCGGACGTCGCCCAGGTACTCGGCAAGCTCGCCGAAGGCCGCTCCGTACGCCTGGTCGGCCAGGCCGGATCGGGCCGCAGCGCCCTGCTGGCCGCCGTCGCCGAGGCCGCCGGCGAGCTGGCCCCCGACGGCGTGGTCCAGCTCTGCGGCCACCGCCGCACCGCCGCGGACCTGCTCCAGGAGCTCTTCGCCGCCACCCACCACGCACCCGGCTTCCGCCCCGACCGCCAGCAGCTCGCACGCCACCTCGCCGGCGTCGGCGCGGTCGTCGTGGTCGACGAGTTCGAGTCGGACGGCGAGGACCTGGAGGCCCTGCTCGCCGCCGCCCCCGACTGCGCCTTCCTGGTCTCCGTCGCCCCCGACAGCCCCGCCCTCGCCCTGGACTCCGGGCTGGAGGACCACCTCGTCGCCGGCCTCTCCCGGGCCGCCTGCCTGGCCCTCACCGCCCGGCTGGCCGGCCGCGCGCTGGACGAGGCCGAGCGGGCCTGGGCCGTCGACCTGTGGTTCGAGTCCGAAGGCCTCCCGCTGCGCTTCGTCCAGGCGGCCGCGCTGCTGCGCCAACGGGACGTCGCCGTGGACGCCCTGGTCGCCGCCGAGGAGGACCGGCGGGGTGTCTTCGGCGCCGTCCAGCCGCCCGTCCAGCACGAGGACCCGATGGTCCGCGAGGCCGAACTGCGGCGCACCGTACCGCTGCCCACCGTCGCCGAGAGCGCCGCGCCCGCGCTGCGGCTGGCCGACGGCCTCAGCGAGCAGGCCCAGGCCGTGCTGCGGCTCTCGGTGGCGCTCGGCGGCGAGTGCCCCACCGCACCGCACCTGCCCGCCCTGATCGACGTCGGCCAGGGCGAGAGCGCCCTGCACGAACTCGCCGACTGTGGCCTCGCCGTCTCCATCGGCGGGCACCACCGGCTCACCGCAGGCGCGTTGGAGCTCCTCGAACCGCACTGGCCGGCCGCCGGCAGCACCAACGGCGCCGCCACCCACTTCGCCTGGTGGGTCGGCCACAGCTCGGTCAGCACCGAACAGATCGCGGCCGAGGCCGAGGTGGTCATCGGCGCGATGCTCGCCGACCGGGACGCCGGCCGGCCCGAGGCCGTCCTGCGGCTCGCCAGGGCCGCCGCCCCGGCCCTGGCCCTCGCCCTGCGCTGGGGGGCGTGGGAGCGGGCCCTGCAGCTCGGCCTGGAGGCCGCCCGCGCGCTCGGCTCCAGTTCCGACGAGGCCTGGTTCCACCACGAGCTGGGCGTGTACGCGTTCTGCCAGTGGGCCCCCGAGCGGGCGGCGGCGGAGCTGGAAGCGGCGGTCGCCCTGCGGATGGCACTCGGCGAACAGCGCGGCAGCGCCGCCGCCCGCCGGATGCTCGACCAGCTGCGCACCGACGTCCGGCAGCTGCCGGCGGCCGACAAGGAGCTCCCGGCGGTCGTCCGACGCCCTGTCATCAGGGCCATCGCGCACGTGCCCTGGCGGTTCGGAATCGTCCCGGGCACCGGCGCCGCCGGTCGTCGCCGCACGGTCGTGGCCGCCTCGGCGGCCGTCCTCGCGCTGGGCGTCCTCGGGACGGCGGTCGGTCTGAGCGTGGCCGGCCAGGACACCGGCAGCGGTACGCCGTCGAGCCCGGCCGCCCCGGCCGACAGCGGCAGCTCCGACGCCGGCATCTACCTGCCCAGCCCCGGCGCCTCCGCCTCGGGCAGCACCTCGGCGCCGGGGAGCGACCCGGCCGCACCGGCGCCGACGGACACCGGCGGGAGCCCGTCGGCCTCCGCATCCGCTTCGGCGTCGGGCTCGGCTTCGGCATCGCCCTCGCCGTCCGGGTCGAAGAAGCCGACGAAGTCGGCGAGCCCGAGTCCGACCCAGGGGACGTCGTCCACGGCGCCGGTGCAGCCTCCGGTGCCGCCGCCTGTGGTGCCGCAGCCGACCCCCGGGCCGACTCAGACGGTGGCTCCGCCGGTGACTCCCACGCCCACGCTCACAGCGACGCCCACGCCCACCGTGTCGCCCACATCGACGGCGACAGCCACGCCGAGCGGTACGCCGACGCCGCCCTGACGGGTCAGAACAGCTTGAGCTTGTCGTCCTCGATGCCGCGCAGCTCGTCGTAGTCCAGGACCACGCAGCCGATGCCCCGGTCGGTGGCCAGTACGCGGGCCTGGGGCTTGATCTCCTGCGCGGCGAAGACGCCCTTCACGGGGGCGAGCAGCGGGTCGCGGTTGAGGAGTTCGAGGTAGCGGGTGAGCTGCTCGACGCCGTCGATCTCGCCGCGTCGCTTGATCTCGACGGCCACGGTGGCGCCGTCGGAGTCCCGGCACAGGATGTCGACGGGGCCGATCGCGGTGGGGTACTCGCGGCGGATCAGCGCCCAGCCGTTGCCGAGCACCTCCATCCGGTCGGCGAGGAGCTCCTGCAGGTGTGCCTCGACGCCGTCCTTGATCAGTCCGGGGTCCACCCCGAGTTCGTGGGAGGAGTCGTGCAGCACCTCCTCCAGCGTGATGATCAGCTTTTCGCCGGCCTTGTTGATGACCGTCCAGATGCCGTCGCCCTGCTTGAGCGAGCACGGTGGCGACATCCAGTTGAGCGGCTTGTAGGCGCGGTCGTCGGCATGAATGCTGACGCTGCCGTCGGCCTTGACCAGGATCAACCTGGTGGCGGACGGCAGATGGGCGGAGAGCCGACCGGCATAGTCGACTGAGCAACGGGCAATTACGAGACGCACGGTCGACCACGCTAGCCCACCGGGGCCGATTGATGCGATTCCGGTACGGCAGGGTGAAGAAACCGAGGAGACCGCGAACATGGAGGTTCGGCGGTCGGACAGGTTGCGTTCCGCACCCTGGCGCACTCAGCCAGTCACGGCTACGTTGTGTGACGGCGCGCTTGCGGATGAGGCGTCGACGGGGATGGAGGCCTGCGGTGGGAAGATCCGGCGGTATCCGGCCAATCTGCTTCGCAGGAGGACGATTCCTGGGGAAATCAGTTGATTCGCCTGTTCTGTCGGCCGATGGCTGACAGGCTGTTCTGAGCGGCTGCCGCCCCATCCGGCGGAGCCGACCCCGGGGTGACCAGACCTGTTCGTCCGACGGCCGGCCGTCGGATCGGATCCGCACCATCGACACCGCACCTCGATCGCAGCACAACCCTCACCTCAGCACTGCCCCTCGCAACCCGCCGCAGCCCGACCGTCGGGTATCACGGCGATCGCGAACCCCAATGATCGCGAGCCTCAACGATCGCCAACCGCAATGACCGCGAACTGCAACGACTGCGAACCTCGACGACTGCGAACCTCGACGACCGCCAACCGGCGATGACCGTGATTCGCGGTGATTGAGCACCGCAACGATCGCCAATCACAACGATCGAGATCCACCGAGCACGTCACGGCACCACCTGCACCACCTGCACCATCCGCACCAACGCACGACCACCCGGGCGCCGCGCACGGGTGGACCGCGAGAGGAGAACCCATGTCGCTCGACGTCTCACCGGCCCTCCTGGAAAAGGCCGAGCGGGGCGAGGTCGACGAGCGGGAATTCGTCGACTGCGTCCGCGTCTCCCTGCCGTACGCCTGGGACCTGATCAGTTCGCTGGTGGCCCAGCTGAAGGTCGACGGCACCGACTTCGCCGACAACCACGTCCCGCCGCCCAGCGAGCAGGCCCGCGGCCAGCTGCTGCGCGCCCTCGCCAGTGACGCGATCCGGGGGGCCCTGCAGCGGCACTTCGGCGTCCAGCTGGCGTTTCAGAACTGCCACCGGGTCGCGGTGTTCGCGCCCACGGAGAACAACGTGGCACGTCACCAGCGCTTCACCTCGGTCCGGGAGCAGCTGCTCAACCAGTCCGAGGAACTGCGGGACTGCTGACCTGTCTGCCTGCCTCCGGCAGGGAACAGGTCAGCAGACAGCACAGGTGGTCCGGGCCACCCCGCTCCTTCTCAGGCGCCGGTACGGCGCTGCGGAGGCGGGGCGGGGCCGCCCGGGCCACCGTCCGTCCGCGCCACGGTCGGTCTGCCATCGTCCGTCCGCGTCGAAGTCCTTCTGTGCAACCGTCGGTCCGGAGCACCGCTAGTCGGCCCTGGTCCGGCTGCCCGGAACGAGTAGCGGCAGGGGCGTCGGCACCCCGGTCCCGGTCCCGGCCCGGTCCCGCTCTCAGGACAGCTGCGGCAGCACCTCGGAGCCGAGCCGGGTGATGTTGTGCAGGATCGCCTCGCGGTTCCCGCTGCCCTCGGCGAGCAGGGCGAAGCGCCGGATGCCGGTGCGTTCGGCGGTCGCGAGCAGCTGGTCCGCGCAGTGCCGGGGCGTGCCGACGGCGTGCAGGTCGCAGAGCAGGGCGGTGTACTCGTGCGGGTCGCGCATCTTGCGCTCGCGGCCGTCCACCGTGCGGTGCGCGCCGAGCCCGTGCTCGAACCAGCCGGGCATCGACCGCAGCAGGGTCGCCCGCGCCGCCGCCGTGCCGTCCTCCACCTGGGCGACCCCGGCCGCCACGTGCTCGCCCTGGACTCTGGCGAGCTGCTCCTCGCCGCGCCCGCAGGCCCGCCAGGCCCGCCGGTACAGCTCCAGCATCTGCTGTTTGTCCTCGTCGCCGGAGTGCATGCCCAGCAGCATCGGCAGTCCGCGCTCGGCAGCCAGCCGGACGCCGCCGGGGGAGGTGCAGGCGACGACGACCGGCGGGCCGGCCTGGGCGGGGCCTCTGAGTGCCGGGGCCTCCGGGAGGAGGCCGTCGACCCGCTGCCGGGGCAGCCGGCGGCCGAGCCGGGCCGCCGTGGGCGGTTCGGGCTCCAGGCCCAGCCAGGAGGACAGTTCGGGGCGCCGGAGCGGTTCGTTCGCGCGCGGCACCACGGCGACCTCGGGGAAGTCGAACTGTGGCCCGGCGCCGCCGACCCGGGCCTCGCGCAGCCAGCGCAGCAGCAGGTCGAGGCGCTCGGGGAAGCCCTGCTCGTAGGCGTCGAGGCCGCTGCCGAAGACGTCGAGGTCGATCCACGGCCCGCCGCGCCCCACGCCGAGCGTGAACCGCCCGCCGGAGGTGAGGTGCAGCAGCGCGGCCTGCTCCCCGAGGGCGACCGGGTGGGCGGTCGACAGGACGCTGACCGCCGTGCCGACACCGATCCGCCGGGTGCGGCCGAGCAGCAGCGCGGCGAGCGTCGCGGCGTTCGGGCAGACCCCGTACGGGACGAAGTGGTGCTCGGCGAGCCAGACGCTGTCCAGCCCCGCGCGCTCCGCCGCCACGGCGGCGGCGACGGTGCGGTCCAGCACCTCGCCGTGGGTCTGGCCGGGGAACTGCGCGGACAGCAGGAAGGCGCCGACCCGGATCGCCTCGGTGGCAGCCGGGTGGCCGCCGCCGGGCTGGGTCACAGTCAGCGGCCCGGAGGCCGAACCGCTCACCGCCGGCGGTCCGGCGGGCGGACCGGGTGGCATCCTGGGCACGTGCGGCAACGACGGCCGGACACCGACGCGGTCCGGATCGGCCTCGGTGCGGGCGCTGGTCTTGGTCATGGGGCAGCCTCCTCGGGTGCGCGCAGGGTCTGCGGGCCCCGCCTTGTCACCTCGTGAGTAACCCATGTCATGTGCCAATGGCACGCTGATTCACCAATTTCCCGGAAGATCGGGTGGATCTCGCCGGAATCGCCGGAGTGTCGGGCGATGCCGTGGTAAAGCCACGACGGGTCGGGTACGGCCCGTACCCTGGAGGGGTTTCGAGCTTCGTCAGCCGAGCCCCTGCAGAGAGGTAGCCCGCCGTGTCCCCCCGCCGCAACCGGATCAGCAACCCCGACCGCGAGGAGCCCGGCCCGTCGCCGTTCGGCCAGTCGCTGCGGCGGACGGAGAGCTACCAGGGTGAGGAGTGGGTGGTGCAGACGGTGGCCGGCACCGCCGGACGCTACTACCGCTGCCCCGGCTGCGACCAGGAGATCCCGCCCGGGGTCGGGCACATCGTGGCCTGGCCGGAGTTCGGGGCCGGGGTGGACGACCGGCGGCACTGGCACCGGGCCTGCTGGGGTGCGCGCGAGCGGCGTGCCTCCAACATCCAGCGCGGGCGCGGCGCCCCTCGCTACTGAGAGCGGCGCCGCACCCGGTACGGACCGTCAGGCGTCCCGCTTCTTCAGTACCAGGGCGCCGCCGAGCAGGGCGGCCACCGTCCAGGCCAGGCAGATGGCGAATCCGGCCCACGGCCCGTAGGGCTGGCCGTCCTGCTCGAACACCAGCAGCATCCGGGAGCCCGCGTAGTCGGGGAAGTAGTGCGCGAGGGTCTTGACCTTCGGCACCGCCGAGAGGATCGGCGACAGCAGGAAGAAGAACGGCACCAGCACGCCGAGTGCCAGCGTCTGGTTGTGCAGCATCGCGGTGACGCCGGCCGAGAAGAGGCAGAGCATCGTCAGGTAGAGCGCCGCGCCGAACACGGCGCGCAGCACGTGCGGCTGGGTCAGGTCGGTGGAGTGGTCGCCGAGCAGGGCCTGGCTGAGGAAGAACGTGATGAACGCGGTGGCCAGCGCCACCGCGAGGGACAGCGCCCCGAGGACGACGGCCTTGCCGGCCAGCAGGGTGCCGCGTTGCGGTACGGCGGCCAGGGTGACCCGGATCATGCCGGTGCTGTACTCGTTGCCCACGGCCAGCACGCCGAAGACGATGATGGCGAGTTCGCCGAGGATGATGCCGGAGAAGGCGGTGCCGGTGGCGTCGAAGGGGCTGCCGTCGTTGCCGCCGAACTCCTCGAAGTTGTTGTTGGTGAGGAACGACAGCAGGGCGCCGAGGCCGAGGGTGACCACGAAGGTCAGGGCGAGGGTCCAGATCGTCGAGCGGACACTGCGGATCTTCGTCCACTCGGACTGCAGGATCGCGGGGAACGACGCCATCTCAGTTCTCCTCCTTCACCGTCGCGGCGGAATCCGGTTGCGTGCCCGGAGGCGGCTGCGTGCCCGCGCCCGGCAGAGCGCCCGCGTCCGGTTGCGTGCCCGGAGGTGTCTGCGCTCCCGCGCCGGGCTTCGGGCCGGAGCCCTGCCAGGCGGCGCCCCAGACCCCGGGTGCGCCGGCCGCGTCCACAGCGGGCCGTCCGACGGTGCCCCCCGCGTGGTACTCCACCGAGTCGGCGGTCATCTGCATGAACGCCTCCTCCAGGGAGGCCTGCTGCGGGCTGAGCTCGTGCAGGGTGAGGCCGGCGGCGGCGGCCAGGTCGCCGATCCGGACGGCGTCGCCGTTCACCACCTCGTACGAGCCGCCGGGCCCGCCCTCGGCGCGCAGGCCGGCGCGGTCGAGCACGTCCAGCAACTGCTCGGGGTGCGGGGTGCGGATGCGGACGGCGGTGCGGGAGTTCTGCCTGATGAACTCGGGCATCGACAGGTTGGCCAGCAGCCTGCCCCGGCCGATGACCACCAGGTGGTCCGCCGTCAGGGCCATCTCGCTCATCAGGTGCGAGGAGACGAAGACGGTCCGGCCCTCGGAGGCGAGCCGCTTCATCAGGTTGCGGATCCACAGGATGCCCTCGGGGTCGAGCCCGTTGACGGGTTCGTCGAACATCACGATCTCGGGGTCGCCGAGCAGGGCCGAGGCGATGCCCAGGCGCTGCCCCATGCCGAGCGAGAACCCGCGCGAGCGCTTGCGGGCGACGGAGGTGAGGCCGACCAGGTCCAGCACCTCGCCGACCCGGGCGGCCGGGATGCGGTTGCTCTGGGCCAGCCAGAGCAGGTGGTCGTAGGCGGTGCGGCCGGGGTGGACGGCCTTGGCCTCCAGCAGGGCGCCGATGTACTTGAGCGGCTCGCTCAGCTGGCCGTAGCGCCTGCCGTCGATGGTGACGGTGCCGCTGGTGGGCCGGTCGAGGTCGAGGATCATCCGCATGGTGGTGGACTTGCCGGCCCCGTTGGGGCCGAGGAACCCGGTCACCACGCCCTGCGGTACCCGGAAGCTCAGCCGGTCGACGGCGAGGGTGTCGCCGTAGCGTTTCGTCAGCTCGTGCAGCTCGATCATTCGGACTCCCTTACTCTCGGTCAGATTATGACAAATCGGACATAGAGCTGCATCGGCCGCGCGCGGCCCGGGTGGCACTACGGTGGGCGTCATGAACCGGCTCCCCACCGCACTGGCCGTCCGCGAGAGCGGCACCGGCACCCCGCTCGTCCTGCTGCACGCCTTCCCGCTGGCCGCCTCGATGTGGAGCGCCCAACTGGACGGCCTACCCGGAATGACGGGTACCGACGCACGCGTGCTGGCACCCGATCAGCGCGGCTTCGGCGGTACCGAGCTGGGCGGCGACGACCCCTCGCTGGATCTCGTCGCGGACGACGTCGCGCTGCTGCTCGACGCGGCCGGCATCGAGCGGGCCGTGCTCGGCGGCCTCTCCATGGGCGGGTACGTCGCGCTGGCCTTCGCCCGCCGCCACCCCGGCCGGCTCGCCGGGCTGCTCCTCGCCGACACCAAGGCCACCGCCGACACCGACGCGGCCCGCGCCAACCGTGAGCGGATCGCCGCCGTCGTGCTGGCCCGCGACAGCGTCCGGCTGCTGGCCGAGGAGCGGTTGGAGGACTCCCTGCTCGGCCCGGCCTCCGGGCATCTCGCCGAGCAGGTCCGGGCGCTGATCGCGGAGGCCTCGCCGCAGGCCGTCGCCTGGGCGCAGCGGGCGATGGCCGCCCGCGCCGCCACCCTGGACGTGCTGCCCGGCCTGCACGTCCCGGCGGCCGTCGTGGTCGGCGCGGCGGACACCGTGACGCCGCCGGCCGAGGCCGAGCTGATGGCCGCCGCCCTGCCGGACGCCGAACTGACCGTCATCCCGGACGCCGGGCACCTCAGCGCCATCGAGGCGCCCGAGGCGTTCAACGCGGCCGTCCGCGCCCTGCTGGCCCGGGTGGAGAAGGCGGCCCGCGGATGAGCGGGAGCAGCCCCGGCGACGACGCCAGAGCCGGCGCGCAGGAGCCGGCCGGGCCCGCCGGTGACCCGGCCGCCGGCTGGGACTTCTCCGCGCTGGAGGTGTCCGGGCGGATGCCCGTCACCAACTGCGGCGAGAAGCTGACCGAGCTGACCCTGGAGCCGCTCGGCGAGGACTACTGGCTGAAACCCGGAGAGACGTTCATCGTCACCTCCTACGGCGACCACGGGCTGAGCCACCCGTTCGAGGTGCAGTACTGGCCCGACTCCATCTCGGTCTGGTGCACCTCGTGGTTCGGGACGGTCTCCGACGACGACGGCAACCAGCTGAGCGCCGGTCACCAGCGCCCGGACGGGGCCTACCCGATCTGACCGCGCCGGGCGGGCCGAAGGGGGAGCCCGGCCGGGCTCCCCCTTCGGCAGCAGGTGGCTCAGCGGCCGAACGACACCGTGCCGGCGGGCAGCGTGAACCTGTCCACCTTGGTGGCGGCGTTGTTCAGGACGACCGCGCCGTTCTTGTAGCCGTCGACACCGAAGTCGTTGTCGTTGACGATGAACAGCTCGGCGGTGCCGTGCCCGGCCGGGCGCAGCGCCAGGCCCTCCAGCTTGCCGTTGTCCAGGCCGGCCGCGACCGCGTCGAAGACCAGCCGCTTGGTGCCGGGGACGACACCGGTGGTGTCGGCCGGGGCGACCTCCAGCGACGGGGTGGTGGCCGGGTTGTCCCAGACGCCGCCCAGCAGGTTGGTGGCCTTGCGCAGGTCGACCTCGAAGAGCTTGGTGAACGCGGTCGGACGGGCGCCGTCGCGCTCCTCGACCAGCAGGCGGTCCTGGCCCAGCCAGGTGATCGCCGAGGTGGCCCAGCCGCCGTCGGTGGCCGAGTCGGCCTCGCGGATGTTGGCGAACTCGCCGGTGACGGCCGGGGTGCGGTGGCCGATGTCGATCCGGAAGATCCGCTGCACCCGGGACTTCTTCGTCGACTTGGAGTCCGGGTTGGCGAGCGAGGTCTGCTGGGCGGCGTACAGGGTGCGGCCGTCGGCCGAGACCGTCAGGCCCTCCAGGCCCTTGTTGTTCTTCTGCTTGGCCTCGACGGCCGGCAGGATCTTCAGCACCTCGACGCCGGGTGCCTCGAACGCGGAGCCGGCCGGGACGAGGACCGTCTGCAGCACGCCGCGCGCGGAGAAGTGCAGGATCGAGGAGCCGTACTCGCTGCTGACCCAGAACGAGCCGTCGTGCGCCCGGACCAGGCCCTCGCTGTCGAGGCCGTACGGGTCGTTCGGCAGTACGTTGCCGTTGACGTCCACCGGGCGCTCGGCGGTCAGTGCGGCGGGCGGCAGGCCGGTCAGGAAGCGGGTGCCGGTGACCGGGTCCTGCTGGCCCTTCGGGACCTGCAGCGGGATCTGCTTGAGGATGTCGACGGAGCCGTCGTTGCGCAGCTTGATCTTGAGGATCCGCGGCGTGTAGTCGGGCTTCAGGAAGATCTTGTCGGTGTCCGACGGGGCGTCCGCGTTCGGGCCGCGGTCGGTGAGGGTCCAGAACACCCGGCCCGAGTCGTCGGCCGGGAAGAGGTCGCTGAAGCCGCCGAGGGAGAGGCCGGAGCCGCCGCCGAGCGGAGCCGGCGTCCGGTACGTCCAGGTGCCGTCGTGCACGGGGGAGGCGGTGGCCGCACCGGCGGTGGTCGGGGCCAGCGCGACGGCCGCGGCGGCGGCCAGGGGGAGAAGGCGAGAGATTCGCATGAGCACACAGCTTCGGTGCGCCGGCGGTGCGGCAGCCGGATTCGGACTGACGCACCGATGACCGGCCGGTGAACGCCCAGCACGACGGGCCCCCACCCCGGAGGGTGGGGGCCCGTCGAGGGTGCGTCAGCGCGACTGCTGGGCGGGCACGCCCAGGGCGTCGTCGGTCGGCAGCGTGGCGGCGGCCACGGCCGCGCCGGTCAGCGTGGCGAGCATCTCGCGCACGTTGGTCAGCTGCGCGTTGATGCTGTCGCGGCGGTTGGTGAGCGCCGCCAGCTCGCGCTCGGACTCGCTGCGGATCCGGTCGGCCTTGGCGTTCGCGTCGGCCACGATGTCCTCGGACTGGCGCTGCGCGGTCTCCACCGTCTGGCGGGCCCGGCGCTCGGCGTCGGTGCGGAGCTTCTCGGCCTCCAGGCGCAGCTGCTCCGCCCGGTGCTCGATCTCGGCGAGACGCTTCTCGGCCTTGGCCTGACGGGCGGCCAGGTCGCGCTCGGACTGCTCCCGGCGCTTGGCCAGGTTGGTCTCGAACTCCAGCGCGGCCTGCGCGGCCTTGGTGCGGGTGTCCTCGAAGAGGGCGTCCGCCTCCTCACGCTTGGTCTGCGCGTCCTTGTTGGCCTCGGCACGCAGCTGGGCGCTGTCGCTCTTGGCCTTGTCGACGATCCGCAGACCCTCGTCCTCGGCCTTGGCCTTGCGGTCCTTGGCGTAGTTCTCCGCCTCGGTACGCACCTGCTGCGAGGCCGCCTCGGCGAGCTCGCGGTGCTGCTCGGCCGCGCGGTGGGCCTCGTTGCGCAGGTCGGCGGCCTCCTCCTCGGCGAGGCGGAGGATCTTCTCCACCCGGGCGCCGAGACCGGCGTACGAGGGCTCGGACTCGGTGACCGCGGCCTGGGCGCTCTGGGTCTCCAGGTGGAGCTCCTCGATGCGCTTCTCCAGCGCACCGATGCGGGTCAGGGCGCTGTCACGGTCGGCCACCAGCTTGGTGATCCGCTCGTCGACCTGGGCGCGCTCGTACCCACGGCGCACCAGGTCGAAGCCGTGAGGGGAGTGACTGTCGCTCATGGGTTCTTGGGCTTCCTGTCGTCAAACCGCTGAGGTGGTTGAGGGAATCCTGACACGTTACCGGAGTGTCATCAGTGAAATGCCGATGCTTCGCGGACAATGACCGCTCAATCGGGTGGCGCCCCACCGGAGCGATTGCCACCCGAACGGGGAGCACCCACTCCCGCGCCGGCCTTGGGCGCACCGTCACGGCCTCCGGAGCCGCTGTTCTTGCTGTTCGTTCCCCCGTTGGCCGTTCCCCCGCCGGCTCCGCCGGTGGCCGCCTGCGCGACCGGTGACGGTGCCTCGAAAGCCTCCAGGGCGGACAGCACGTCCTGGACCCTGGAGATCTCGGTGTTGATGTCCTTGCGGCGCCGGACGAGTTCGTCCAGCTCGCGGCGGCCCTCGTCGGTGACGCGCTTCGCCTCGGTCCGGGCCTCGGAGCGCATCCGCTCCGCCTCCTCGGTGGCCAGGGCGATCTGCTCGTCCGCGCTGTCGCTCGCCGCCCGCAGGCGCTTCTCGGCCTCCGCCGAAGCGGCGTCGATCCGCTCCTCGGCCTCGTCCTGGGCCTGCTGCAGCCTGGCCTCGGCCTTGGCGATCAGCGCCTCGGCGCGGTCGGTGGAGTCCGCGAGCTTCTGCTCGGCGCCCTTGAGCAGGCCCTCGGCCTTGCGGACGGCCGAGATCCGGACCTTGCTGGCCTCCGCCGACGCCTCGGACGCCAGCTCGGACGCCCGCTCCTCGGCGGCGGCGACCAGTGCCGCCGCGCGTTCCTCGGCCTCGGCGACGGCCGCGACGGCCAGCTCCTCGGCCTCGGTCAGCTGCTCCTGGGCGGCCGTCACCAGCGCGTCCACCCGCTCGCCGGCCGACTTCATGGCCTGGGCGTTCTCCTTGCGGGCGCGCTCGTGCAGCGCCTCGACCTCGGAGTCGGTGCGCTCGCGCAGCTCCTCGGCCCGCTCGCGGATCGCGGTGGCGTCCCGGCGGGCCTCGGAGAGCAGCGCGTCCGCGTCCGTGCGGGCCCGCTCCACCTCGGCCTGGCCGGCCGCCTCGCCGACCGCGACCAGCCGGTCGGACTCCTTGCGGGCCGCCGCGACCATCGCGTCGGCCTGCTCCTCGGCGGCCGCGGTGGTGGCCAGCGCGGTCGTCCGGGCGTCCTCGCCGAGCGACTCGGCGTCGGCGAAGGCCTTCTCCAGGACGGACTGCGCGTGCTCGCGGGTGGCCCGGTCGAACTGCTCGGCCTGCTCGCGGGTCTCGTTGTCGTACGCCTCGGCGCGGGTCCGGGTGGAGGAGTCGTAGTCCTCCGCCAGCGAGCGGGTCGCCAGCGCGTACTCCTCGGCCTCGGCGCGCAGCCCGGCCGCGAGCTCCTCCGCCTCGCCGATGGTGCGCGAGGCGCGCTCCTCGCCCTCCGCGACCGTCCGCCGGGCCAGTGCGTCGGCCTCGGCGAGCTGCTGCTCGGCGGCCTGCCGGGCGGCTTGCAGCTCGGCCCCGGCCTCGGCCCGCAGCCGCTCGTCGTACGCCTGCGCCTCGGCCCGCCAACGGCCCAGCTCGGCCTCGGCGGCCTCCCGCTCGGCGGTCAGCCCCGCCTCGGTGCGCTCGCGCAGTGCGGTGGTCTCGGCGGCGGTCCGCGCCCGCAGCTCGCTGCTCTCACGCTCGGCGAGGACGCGCTGCTCGGTGCTCTCGCGCTCGGCGACGGCCCGCAGTTCGGCGCTCTCGCGCTCCGCGGTGTCGCGCAGTTCGGCGACGGCCCGGTCCGTCTCGGTCCGCAGCCGGGTGCTGTCGCGCTCCGCCGTCTCGCGCAGTTCGGCGCTCTCCAGCGCGGCCAGCTCACCGACCTCGGCGGCCTCCCGCTCGGCGGTCGCCCGCAGCTCGGAGACCTGCTGGGAGGCGGCCTCGTACATCCCGGCGACCGACTGGCGGACCTCGGCGGCCTCGTCCTCGGCGGTGGAGACCAGCTCGGCGGCCCGGCGCCCGGCACCCGCCGTCAGCTCCTCGGCCTCGGCGCGGGCCTGCTCCAGCCGCTCCTCGGCCTCGGCGCGGGCCTGCTCCAGCCGCTCCTCGGCCTCGGCCCGGACGGCTTCGGCCGCGGCACGGGTCTCGGCGGTCAGCGCGGCGGCCTGCTCCTGCGCCCCGGCGAGCTCCAGGGCGGCCTCCTCGCGCAGGCCGGCCGCCTCGCTCCCGGCGCTCTCCAGGGCCTCGGCGGCCTCCGCTCGCAGCCGGGCGGCCTCGCTCGCGGCTGCCTCCCGGACGGCGGCGGCCTCGGCGGCGGTGCGCTCAGCGAGTTCGGCGGCGACGGTCTCGGCCTGCTCGTGGGCGGCCTGGGCGGCGGCGAGTTCGGCGGCGGTGCGCTCGCGCTCCCGTTGGAGACCGGCGGCGGCCTCCTCGTGGGCGCGGCGGCTCTCCTCGCGGAGCGCGTTCGCGGCGGCCTCCGCCTCGCCGAGCAGCCTGGTGGTCCCGGCGTCGGCCTCGGCCCGCAGCTGCTCGGCGTCGGCCTCGGCGGCGGCCAGCAGGGCGGCGGCGGCGGTGTCCGCCTCCGAGCGGGTGCGCTGCTCGAACTCGGCTGCCTGGCGGCGCAGTTCCGCGGTCTCACGTTCGGCGGCGGCGCGGTTCTCGGCGGCGGCTGCCTTGGCCGCGGCGAGTGCGTCCCGGTGCTGCTGCTCGGCGCCGGCGGTGAGCTTCTCGGCCTCGGTCCGGGCCCGGGTGAGCGTCTGCTCGGCCCGGCCCTGCATCTCGACGGCCCGTTCCTTGGCCTGCTCGCGCAGCCGCCCGACCTCGTCGGCCGCGCCGGTGCGCAGCTCGTCCGCGTCGGCCTTGGCGCGGGTGAGGAGCTCCTCGGCGTTCTTCGCGGACTCCTCGATCTGCAGGACGGCCTGCCGGCGGGCCTCGCCGCGGACGCGCTCCGCCTCGGCGGCGGCCTGCGCCCGCAGCTCCTCGGCCTCGGCGCGGAGCCGGGCCGCCTCGTCCTGCATCTGCTGGACCTTCTCGCGGATGCCCGCGGCGTCGTCCAGGGCGGCGTTCTGGGCCTGCTCGACGGCGGCCCGGGCCTGCTCGCGCAGCAGCTCGGCCTCGGCGGCGGCCTCGCTGCGGATCCGCTCGGCCTCGGCGGCGGCCTCCGCGCGGGTCGTCCCGGCGTCGCCGTCGGCGCGGGTGAGCACCTCCTCGGCCGTCTTGGCGGCCTTGGCGAGGTGCACGGTGGCGTCCTTGGCGCCCTCGGCGCGGCCGGCCTCCTGGGCCTCGCTGCGCAGCTGCTGGGCGGCCTGCTCGGCCTGGGCGCGAAGCTCGGCGACGTCACGTTCGGCGGCGGTGCGCAGCTCGGCGATCCCGGCCTCGGCCTCCTCGCGGAGCTGGGTCGCGACGCTCTCGGCGGCGCCGCGCAGGCGCTCGCTCTCCTCGGCGGCGGCGGCCCTGGCCGCGTCGGCCTCGGCCTTGGCGGTGGCCGCCTCGGCCTTGATCCGATCGGTCTCCCGGGTGGCGTTGGCGACCATCCGGGCGATCTCGGCGCGGGCGGTCTGCGAGCGCTGCTCGCTGGCGGCCTCGCCGCCGGCGACGAGCCGCTCGACGGCGGCCTCGGCGTCGGCCTGGAGCTGCTCGGCGGCCTGCTCGGCCCGGGCGCGCAGCTCGGCGGCCTCCTGGCGGGCCCGCTCGGCCTCGGCCAGGGCTTCGGCGCGCAGCCGCTCTATCTCGGCCTGCGCCTGGGCGAGGGCCTCGGCGGCCCGGGCCTGGTCCGCGACGACCTGCTCCTTGAGCCGGCCGATCTCGGCCTGGGCGGCGGCGAGCTGGTGCTCGGCGGCGGCCTGGGCGCCGGCGATCTGCTGTTGGGCCTCGTTGGCGGCGGTGCCGCGCAGTTCCGCGGCCTGGGCGCTGGCCTGCTGGGCCTGCTCGGAGGCGGCGCGCAGCAGGCGCTCGGCGTCGGTCTGGGCGCGGTGCAGGGCGGCTTCGGCGGCGGCCTGGGCCTCGCCGCGGGCGGCGTCGACGTCGGCGGCGGTCTGCGCGCGGGCGTGGTCGGAGAGGGCGGCGGCCTCGGCGCGGGCGGCGGCGATCAGCCGTTCGGCCTCGGCGCGGGACTCCTGGAGCAGGCGCTGGGCCTCCTGCTCGGTGCCGGCGCGGGTCTGCTCGGCCCAGGAGACGTTCTCGTTGACGTGCCGCTCGGCGCTGCGGCGCAGTTCGGCGAGTTCGTGGTCGAGCTGGCGGCGGCGGTCGGCCAGCTCGGCCTCCAGCCGGGCGGTGCGGTCGGCGGCCTCGGCCATCAGCCGCTGGGTGGCGGCCTGGGACTCGCGCAGCTGGCGTTCGGCGTCCGCGCGCAGCTGCTGGGCCTGCATCTCGGCGTTCCGCAGGAGCTGCTCGGCCTGGCCGGAGACGGAGTCGAATGCGCGTGGCTGAGCGAGCTGCCGACGGGATTCGTGCAGCTTGGCCCGGAGCACCTCCACCTGGTAGGCGAGGTCCTCGGCATGCTCGACGGCCTTGTCCCGCTCCTTGCGAGTCCGATCCATGTCGGCCTCGAACTGGGAGAGGTGATCGTCAGCCTCGTAGCGGTCGTAGCCCCGCACTCCGCGGTCCCATCCATCTCCTGGTCGCGTCCTCGACCCGGCCGCCCGGTTGCCCAACACTGTCCGGGATCCGGTCCGACTGGTCCTTGCATCCGCAGCCGGTGGACGACCCCCCGTCCTGCTGGGGCCGCCCGCCACGGTCGGAGTCCTGGCCGGTGGGACGCGGTGGTTCCGCGCTCCTCCGTCCGGGTGGACTCCTGGGCGAACTGTTGCCTTGTGGAGAATGGTGACAGATCCGGACTGCGACTGTTCAGTCGCGCCCGCGTTGTGGACTCCCCTGGCGGCGCCGCGACGCGACAGACCGGTGTTCGACCGGCCTGACCCGCTTTCGGCCGTGCCCGTCCGGCCTCGTCCTCCCCGAGGTCTTCGCGCACCTGGGCATTGTAGTGGTCGCGCAGCACGGGGGAATGGCCACGTCGGGGTTTTCGGGCCGGCCGCGAGGTTACCGGCGGGTCATCCGGGCGGCGGCACCCGCCCGGGGCGGTGGCGGCCCCGGTGGCGCCACCGGGGCCGGCCGGCCGTTCTCAGTGCCCCTTGGCGGCCGAGGTGACCAGCTCGGTCAGTACCCCGCCGCAGTCCTTCGGGTGCAGGAAGGTGATCCGGGAGTCCATCGATCCGCGTCGCGGCTCGTCGTAGAGGACGCGCACGCCCTTGCCGCGGATGTCCGCCGCCTCGGCGTCCACGTCCGCGGTGCCGAAGGCGATGTGGTGCACGCCCTCACCGTTCTTGGCCAGCCACTTGGCGACCGTGGAGTCCTCCCGGGTCGGCTCCAGCAGCTGGAGGTAGGAGGCGCCGCCGTCGCCGGTGTCGTTGATCTTCAGCATCGCCTCGCGCACCCCCTGCTCCTCGTTGACCTCACTGTGGAAAACCTCGAAGCCGTACGTGGACCGGTAGAACTCGACCGTCTTGTCGAGGTCGAAGCAGGCGATGCCGATGTGGTCGATGCGGGTCAGCACTGCGGGCCTCCAGGGGCGCGGCGGACGGGGAACTGCCTGAGGGAGTGCCCCCACAGTGCAGCGCATCAGCCGGGGGGCGCGCCAGAGCGGAGCGTGCGAGCCTGCTCACAGTGCGCGGCGGAGCTCCGCGGACGCGGCGGCGGCGCCCCTTCCGGGGGTCCCGCCACGCCCGTCCCCGGCGATTCACCCGCGGCCTGCTGACACGGTGTTGACCGCACAGTGCCAGTGCCCCTGATCACACCGTCGCCTCGGTGACGGGCGGGTTACGGGTCAGTACATTGAGCGCATCCTCACACCTGGCCACGACGTGCGAAGGGGCCCGTCCCATGACCAACACCACCTCTGTGATCGTTGCAGGCGCACGCACCCCGATGGGCCGGCTGCTCGGCTCCCTCAAGGGCTTCTCGGGTGCCGACCTCGGCGGGTTCGCCATCAAGGCCGCCGTCGAGCGCGCCGGGATCACCGGCGAGCAGGTCCAGTACGTGATCATGGGCCAGGTGCTGCAGGCCGGCGCCGGCCAGATCCCCGCCCGGCAGGCCGCCGTCAAGGCCGGCATCCCGATGAACGTCCCCGCGCTGACCATCAACAAGGTCTGTCTGTCCGGCCTGGACGCCATCGCGCTCGCCGACCAGCTGATCCGCGCCGGTGAGTTCGACATCGTGGTGGCCGGCGGCCAGGAGTCCATGACGAACGCCCCGCACGTGCTGCCGAAGTCCCGCGAGGGCTACAAGTACGGTGCGATCGAGATGCTCGACGCGATGGCGCACGACGGCCTCACCGACGCCTTCGAGAACATCCCGATGGGCGAGTCGACCGAGAAGCACAACACCCGCCTGGGCATCCCGCGCGACGTCCAGGACGTCATCGCCGCGCGCTCCCACCAGCGCGCCGCCGCCGCCCAGAAGAACGGCGTCTTCGACGCCGAGATCGTCCCCGTCGCCATTCCGCAGCGCAAGGGCGACCCCGTCCTGTTCAGCCAGGACGAGGGCATCCGCGCCGACACCACCGCCGAGTCCCTCGGCAAGCTGCGGCCCGCCTTCACGCGCGACGGCACGATCACGGCCGGCACCTCCTCGCAGATCTCCGACGGCGCCGCCGCCGTGGTCGTGATGAGCCGGGCCAAGGCCGAGGAGCTGGGCCTGAGCTGGATCGCCGAGATCGGCGCCCACGGCAACGTGGCCGGCCCGGACAACTCGCTCCAGTCGCAGCCGTCGAACGCGATCCTGCACGCCGTGGCCAAGGAGGGCATCACCGTCGGGGACCTCGACCTGATCGAGATCAACGAGGCGTTCGCCGCCGTCGCGCACCAGTCGATGAAGGACCTCGGCGTCACCGAGGAGAAGGTCAACGTGAACGGCGGCGCCATCGCGCTCGGCCACCCGATCGGGATGTCCGGCGCCCGCGTGGTGCTGCACCTCGCGCTGGAGCTCCAGCGGCGCGGCGGCGGCACCGGCGCGGCCGCGCTGTGCGGTGGCGGCGGCCAGGGCGACGCGCTGATCGTGCGCGTCCCTCGTGAGCAGAGCCCGAAGGCCTGACAGGCCCCGAACGCCTGACGTACCGTCTTGGGCTGCGAGCCGCACCACCGGCTCGCAGCCCACCCGTCTTGGACCCTCCGGAGGGCCCTGGGCGGCGAGAACCGCGGCCCGAACGAGGAGTGCCCCCTGATGGTCGATGTGCCGACACTGGTCGAGCAGGCCCGGGCGGGCCGCCCGCGCGCGGTGGCGCGGCTGATCTCGCTGGTCGAGAACGGTGCCCCGCAGCTCCGCGAGGCGATGGCCGCCCTGGCGCCGTACACCGGGCAGGCCTACACCGTCGGGCTCACCGGCTCGCCCGGCGTGGGCAAGTCGACCTCGACCTCGGCCCTGGTCTCGGCCTACCGCCGGCAGGGCCGCCGCGTCGGTGTGCTCGCCGTCGACCCGTCCTCGCCGTTCTCCGGCGGCGCCCTGCTCGGCGACCGGGTCCGGATGCAGGAGCACGCCACCGACCCCGAGGTCTTCATCCGCTCGATGGCCACCCGGGGCCACCTCGGCGGGCTCTCCTGGACGGCGCCGCAGGCGCTGCGGGTGCTGGACGCGGCGGGCTGCGAGGTGATCCTGGTGGAGACGGTCGGGGTGGGCCAGTCCGAGGTGGAGATCGCGGCCCAGGCCGACACCACCGTCGTCCTGCTGGCCCCCGGGATGGGTGACGGGATCCAGGCCGCCAAGGCCGGAATCCTGGAGATCGGCGACGTCTTCGTGGTCAACAAGGCCGACCGCGACGGCGCCGACGCGACCGCCCGCGAGCTCAACCACATGCTCGGCCTCGGCGAGGCCCGTGAGGCCGGCGCCTGGCGCCCGCCCATCGTGAAGACCGTCGCGGCCCGCGAGGAGGGGATCGACGAGGTCGTCGACGCCCTGGACAAGCACCGGGCCTGGCTCGCGGAGAGCGGCGAGCTGGCCGTCCGCCGCCGCCGCCGCGCCGCCGACGAGATCGAGGCGATCGCCCTGTCCGCCCTGCGCGCCCGGATCGGCGACCTGCACGGCGACCGCCACCTGGACGCCCTGGCGGAGCGGGTCGCCACCGGCGAGCTCGACCCCTACGGCGCCGCGGACCAGCTGGTCTCCGGCCTCACCGGAGCCTGAGCGGCGGCGCTCCGGCCGGACGGCTCAGGACCGGCCGCGCAGGCCGCGCAGGTGGTCGGCGATCGGGGCGAGGGCGGCGTACATGGCGTCGATCTGCTCGGGGGTGAAGCGGTCGATGAAGTGGGCGCGGACGCTGCGGACGTGATCGGGGGCGATCTGCTGCATGGTGTCCCAGCCCTGGTCCGTGAGGTGGGCGTAGAGGCCGCGGCGGTCGCCCGGACACTCCTGGCGCAGGACCAGGCCGGCGCTCTCCATCCGGGTGATCTGGTGGGAGAGGCGGCTCTTGGACTGGAGGGTGGCGGTGGCCAGGTCGGTCATCCGCATCCGCCGCTGGGGTGCCTCGGAGAGGACGACGAGGATCTCGTAGTCGTTGATCGCGAGGCCGTGCGGCTGGAGTTCGCGGCCGAGCTGGTAGTCCAGCAGCTTGCTGACCTCCAGGTGGGCACGCCAGAGCTGCTGCTCCCGGGTGGTGAGCCAGGGCGTCTCCTCCTCGGGCCGCTGGTGCGGCTGCGAGGAGGAGACGTCTGCGGCGGCGGTGGTGTGCGTGTCCATGGGACCAGCATAGCCCGTTTAGTTAAACGTTGTACAAAAGTTGGGCTGCCATCGGCCGCCACCGGCTGCGGGGGTCAGAGGCCGAAGCGCCGCCCGAGGTCGCCCAGGTTACCCAGGCCCGGGATGTTCACGTTCGGCAGCTGCTGCCCGCCGTGGGCGCCCTGCTGGTGCGGCACCCCGCTGCCGGGCACGCCGGCCTCCGCGTGCACCACGCCCACGGAGCGGTCCGCCATCAGCACCTCGCTCGACTGCAGCAGCACCTGGCCGGCCCCGATGAACTCGAACTGGTGCTCCTCGCCCGACGCGCCGCCCACGCCGGTCAGCCGGCGCAGACCGCCGAGCAGGCCGTGCATGTACGCCTCGTCGTAGTGGTGGCACGGCGCCGGGCAGTCCGCCCAGCCCACCAGGGCCTGCGGGTCGACCCGGATCGGCGGCTCGACGAAGTGCACCGGGCCGTTGGACGCGGCCACGAACTTGCCGGTGCCGATCAGCGTCAGGAAGCCCGGGATGATCGACTGCTTCAGCTGCAGCGTCGGCTCGAACGCCAGCAGGTTGCCGGAGCGCACCGTCAGGTTGCCGGCCTCCAGGTCGTACGAGTTCAGGTCGAACGCCCGGTCGGCGAGCAGCATCTTGCCGCGGCCCTCGGCGACCACCCAGTCCGAGGCGTGCAGCGGCGAGTTGAAGTGCCGTCCGAGCATCCGGTCGACCGCGCCCGCGCCGACGCCCTTGAAGTTGATGTCGCCGTAGTAGGCGATCATCTTGCCCTTCTGCAGGAAGTACGACCCGTTGAGCTCCACCGAGAAGGCGTACGGGTTGACGTTGTCGTTGACCGGCAGGCTGTGCACGTCGTGCACGACCGGGCCGGAGCCGTCCTGCGCCTTCGGCAGCGGGGCCTGCGCACCGCCGAACTGCTCCTGCGCGTAGTTCTGCTGCTGCTGGGGCGGCGGCGGGTACCCCTGCTGCTGCGGGTAGCCCTGCGGCGGGGGCGGCGGGTACCCCTGCTGGGGCGGCGGGGGGTAGCCCTGCGGCTGCCCGTACCCGGGCGGCGGGGCGCCGTACCCGGGCTGGGTCGGCTGGGCGTACGGCGGCGGCTGCTGCCCGTACGGGTCGGGCTGGCCGTACGGCGGCTGCTGAGGCGGGTAGGACATCAGAGCTTCTCCTCGCTCGCCTGCACGTACACCATTCCGTGCCCGGACAGCTCCAGCTGGAACGCCTCGCCCGAGCCGCGTCCGACCATGTCGCGCCAGCCCAGCGCGGTGGACAGCTTGTTGCGGACGTCGCCGCGGTGCGCGACGTACGCCTGCGGGTCGACGTGGACGGGCTGGTTGGGGGTGATCGGCAGCTCGATGACGCCGCCGTGCGCCATCACCGCGACCGCGCCGTGGCCGTCCAGCTTGGTGGTGAACAGGCCCTGGCCGGTGACCTGGCCGCGGACCATGCCCATCACGCCGCCCTGCTGGCCCATGAACATGGTGGACTGCTGGAGCGAGCCGTCGAAGGCCAGCAGGCGGTCCGCCTCGACGTAGAGGGTGTCGCCGGTCAGGTCGATCACGTGGATGTTGTGGCCGCCGTGGCCGAACATCACGGACCCGTGGCCCTCGACGGTCATCAGCGGGGTGTCCTCGTTGGCCACCCGGCGGCCGATCATCGACATCACACCGCCCTGGCCGCCGGTGAGGTTCGGGGTGAAGGTCACCTCGCCCCGGTAGGCCAGCATCGAGCCGCGCTGGCTGAACACCCGCTGGCCGGGGACGACCTGGGCCTCGATCATCTTGTTGTTGATCTTCGCGAACGGCATCAGACGTCACCCCCGACGGTCAGCTTCTCGGAGGGCTGGACGTAGACCAGGCCGTCGCCGGCGAACTCCACCTGGACGGCCTCACCGCCGCCCTCGCCCATCATGGTGGTCCAGCCCGCGCCCGACTTCAGGCTGCGGTTGAGGTTGCCCGTGTGGGCGACGTACGCGCCCGGGTCGACCCGCAGCGGCATCCCCTGGGAGACCCGCAGGATGATCGCCGGGCCCCTGGAGGTCACGGCAGCCCAGCCGTGACCCTCGACCTTGGTGGTGAACAGGCCGTTGCCGGACGAGATTCCGTTGAGGCCGGTGAAGCTGGTGCCGGTGTGCAGGGTCGCCTCGGTGCACAGCAGGTTGTCCGACTCGACGTAGAGCGTCTCGCCGTTCAACCGCACCAGGTTGATCTCGGTGGCCGCGTCGGCGAAGTAGCAGGTGCCCTGCCCCTTCGCCTCCATGACCACCATCTGCTCACCGGTGAGCCTGCGGGTGACCATGCCGCGTAGGCCGTCACCGCCACCGGACAGTTTTTTGAAGGCGATCTGGCCGGTGTACGCGACCATCGAGCCGTTCTTGGCCTTGACGGCGTCGCCCGTCATGTCGACGGCGAGCACCTTGGATCCTTGGAGTCGAAACTGTGCCACCGGCTGAATGTAGCGGGCCCGGGCGGCTTCGGGGGAGAGGGGAGGTGACTTCTGGTACCCAGCCGGGACAAACGGCGGCCCGCGCCGCCGGCCGGGGGCCGGGTCAGACGTGGGCGGGCGCGGTGTCCGGCGCGGTGCCGGCCGCCTGCTCGACCTCCAGCAGCGAGGCCGAGTGCCGCTCCGCCTCGAAGGCCACCAGGCCGCCCCGCAGTCCGAACAGCCGCTTGGAGAGCAGGATCCAGAGCACCGCGATGACGTTCAGCACCAGCGTGCCGATCTTCAGCGTGCTGACGTGCTCGGTGAGTTCGTAGACCTCCAGGGGGAGGAAGGCCGCGGTGGCCACCACCGTGAGGTACTCGGCCCAGCGCCGGCCCCGCCACAGCCCGACCGCCTCGACGATCTCGATCAGCGCGTAGAGCAGCAGCGCGAGCGCCACGATCACGAGCGTCCGGTGCTCGTAGTCGAAGGTCTTGCGGATGGTGTCCACGACCGGCGAGTGTTCGAGGTCCCAGTGGAAGTGGTCGGTGACCGGCCGGAAGACCGACAGGTTGTCGTCGAACAGCCGGCGCATCGAGTCCTGGCTGTTCGAGAACTTCCACACCGCCCACGCCGCGACGACGACGAGCAGGCCGCGCAGGAACCGCTCGACCGCGAGGAAGCGCAGGATGAACAGGTCGCGCAGGGCCTTGCCGCGCGGCACCAGCGGCGCCTCGTCGGCCGGCCCGGAGCCGTGCGGCTCGCCGAGCGCGAAGTCGCCGCAGCGCAGGCAGCGCCACACGTCGCCGAGGGCGGTCGTGGCGTGCAGGCGGCTGCGCAGCACGGGCTCGTTCGGCGCGTACGTGATGTGGCCGCGCCGTGAGCACGTCCGCCGGTTCCAGTCGGGCATGAACATCTGCTGATCCCCCGTGCTCGGTGCCGGCCCCGGTCGTGGGGCCGCGCGGCAGCAGGATAGAGGCGGCCGGGGGCGTGCGGCGCGTGCGGCGCGGCTTCTGTGGCGTGGCTGTGACGCGCCGGGGCGGGGCGGGCGGGGGTTGTGAGCTCGGGCACGGCGGGCCCCCCGGAGGCCGCCCGGGCAGCGGGCTCGGTGATAATGGACGACGGGCTTGTGATCCGATTCACAAGAGACCCTCGCGCCCCGCCCGCCCCCGCCGCAATGAGGTATCGATCGTGAAGACCAGCAGCGCCGTCCACCGCCTGCGCCTTGTCTCCGGCCCCGAGGGCCTGTCCTTCATCCTGCTGCTGGTCTGCTCGGTGCTGAAGCGGACCACCAGCTTCAACGCCGTGCCGGCGATGGGGATGATCCACGGGGCCCTGTTCGTCCTGTACGTGGTCTTCCTGATCCTGGCCTGGCAGCAGCAGAAGTGGGACGTCAAGCGCGGCGGCCTGCTGTTCCTGCTGTCCGTCCTGCCGACCGGCGGCTTCTTCGCCGAGCGGATGCTCGCCAAGGAGGAGCGCGGCGAGTACCCGGCCGCCGCCGAGCGCGAGCCCGCCGCAGCCTGACCGGCCGACGCGACGGTGCCGGGGCCCCTCCAGCGGGCCCCGGCAC
>NZ_JBHUWW010000065.1:0-47252 GCF_042669755.1 Kitasatospora sp. NPDC057223
CGCCGGGGCCGGGGCTTCTCGCGGCTCCGGGTCAGACCTGCGCCGCACCCTTGCGGCGGCGGACCAGCACCGTGGTGCTGCCGCCCAGCAGGACCAGACCGGCCGCCGTGGCGAGCAGCGGCACCACCGGGGTGCCCGCACCGGTCGACGCCAGCGCCGCGCCGCCGCCGGCTCCGGTGGTGGTCAGCGTGGCACCGGTGCCGCCGCCCGTGCTCCCGGCCTGGACGGCCGCGGGGGTGGTGCTGCCGCCCTGCGCGCCCGCCGGGGCCGACGGGAGCGGCGCGTCCGCGTCGAAGGCCAGCGAGAGGGACACCGGGTCGAGCGCCTCGCCCGCCGGGTAGTTGCCGAAGGCCGGCACGCCGTCGGCCGTCAGCTTGGCGGGCACGCCGGTCAGCGTGACCACGCCGCCGACCGGCGCGAAGCTCGCACCGGAGAGGTCCAGTTCGGCGATCCGCACCGCCGGGAGAACGGAGTTCGTGCCGTCCTGCGCCTTGGCGGTGACGTCGGCGACCAGGAACGCGCCGCCCTGGTCGATCCGCACGCCGAGCCCGGACAGGGTGGTGTCGAGCGCGTAGCCGCCGCCCGCGGCCGGGTGGCCGAGGAACCGGACGGAGCCGTTGAAGCCGGCCGTCACCGCGTGGGTCGCGGTGTCGTAGCTGCCGGTGGCGCCGCCGAAGCGGTAGCCGGCCGCGCCGCCGCCGAACTCCACCTTGCCGTCGGCCACCGGGCTGGCCAGGTACTTGCGGAAGCTCTCCTTGACCGTCCAGTCCAGGGTGCCGTTCACGATGGCGAGCGCGCCGCCGGCCGGGGTGGTCGCGGTGGGTGAGGCGGTCGGCGAGGCGGAGCCGGTCGCCGTGGCGGTGGCCGACGGGGACGCGGAGGCGGTGGGCGAGCCGGTCGAGGTCGCCGACGGCGAGGCGCTCGTCGTGGCGGTCTCGGTGGCGGTCGCCGTCGCCGTCGCCGTGGTGGTGGCGGTGGCGGTCGCCGACGGGGAGGCCGGGTCGGAGGGGGACGCGGTCGCCGTGGGGGACGGCGAGGGCGTGACCGGGGTCTGCGCCAGCACGACCGACAGCGGGTCCAGGTCGGAGCCCTCCGCGTAGAAGCCGGCGAAGACCTTGGCGCCCTCCGCCGTCAGCCTGGCCGGGGTGGCGCCCCCCGTGGTGGTGTCGCGGGCCACCGTGAAGGTGGCCAGCGGCACGTCCTGGCGCTCGGTCAGCGCTCCGCCGATCTGCTCCTTGGACGCGGTGTCGGCCGTCAGCGTCCCCACGGTGCCCGCGGTGGTGAGCTTCAGGTCGGCCAGCGCGACGTCCAACTGGCCCGCGTGGGCGGTGAAGCGCACACCACCGGTGAATCCGGCGGACAGCGCGTGGGTGCCGAGGTCGTACCGCGCACCGGACAGGCCGAAGTGGAAGGTGCCGTCGGCGTTGCGGGTGGCCCCGCCGGTCACCTCGACCGTGCCCTGGCCGATCGGGCCGGTCACGTAGGTGCGGAAGCTCTGCTTCACACCCCAGTCGAGCGAGCCGGTGTCGTAGACGACCTCGGTCGGGCCCGCGCCGAAGGCCACCGCGGGTGCGCCGAACGCGGTCAGCCCGAGGCCGATCGTCGCGGCGGCGAGCGCGGCCAGGGAGGTGCGGTTGCGCCGACCGGGGCGCTGGGCGGTGGTACGGGACATGGACTCGAACTCCTTTTGAGGAAAAACGGGATGACGGATCGTCAGGACTGCGGGGAGGCGCTCTCGCCGGTGGCGCGCCGGCGCCGCCGGACGAGCAGTGCGCCGACCGCCACGAGGGCGGCGAGGAGCACCGCGCCGCCCAGCGCCACCATCGGCGCCGCGCTGCCCGAGGAGGCTGCGGAAGCGACGGGAGCGGCGGACGGGGCCGCGGTGGTGGTGGGTGCGGGCGGCGCGGCCGGCGCGCTGCCGATGTCCGGGAGCGGCGGGAGGACGGCGGCCGGGTCCAGGGCGACGGCGAAGCTCAGCGGGTCCATCTGGGTCCCGGCGGGGTAGAGGCCGCCGAAGGCCTTCGCGCCCGACTCGGTGAGCAGCAGGGGCAGTTCGACCGCCTTGAGCAGGCCGTCGGCCGGCTTGAGCGAGCCGGCGTCGAAGGTGGCCAGTCCGACGCGGGCCGGCTGCTGGACGGCGCCGTCCGCCGTCCGGCCGGAGACCTCGGCGGTGAGGGTGCCGCGGCCGTCGGCGATGCTGACGGCGGCGTCGGCGAGCGCCAGGTCGAGGCCGTACCCGGCGCTGCCCTGGGCGTCCGTGCTCTGCATGCCCGTGAAGTGCACCGTCCCGGCGAAGGAGGCGGTCAGGGCTCCGGTGGCGGCGTCGTAGCTGCCGGCGGCCGGCGTCCAGCGGAAGAACGCCCCGCCGTCGGCCGCGCCGTCGGCGAGCTCCCAACGGCCCTTGGCGATCGACCCGGTGACGTAGTCGCGGAAGGTCCGCCGGACACCCCAGTCGAGCGAGCCGGCCGTGAACCCGGCGGGGGCGGCCGCGGTGGCCGTCGGTGCGGGCGCCACCGTCGCCGTGGGTGTCTCGGTGGGCGTCGGCGCGGCCGGGCTCGCCGCAGCGGGCGCCGGGGTCGTCGGCGCCGGGAGGTTGACCGACAGCGTGAGCGGGTCGAGCGCGGTGCCGGCGGTGTAGAAGTTGCCGAAGGCGCTCGCCCCGGCGGCGGTGAGGGTCGCGGGCACGCTGCTCAGCGTCAGGGTGCCCGCCGCGCCCCGCAGGTCGAGACCCGCGAGCGAGAGGTCGGCGAGCCGGGCCTGGCCGGCGGTGGTGACCTTGCCGGTGTCCTTCGCCTTGCTGGTGACGTCCGCGTAGAGCCCGGCGCCGCCGCTGCCGCCGGCCCGGAGGGTGAACCGGCCGATGGTCATGTCGAGCGCGTTGACGCCGTTCTCCTGGTGTCCGGTGAAGTGGACGCCGCCGGAGAAGGCCGCGGTCAGTGCGCCGGTCTCCGGGTCGTAGGTGCCGGTCGCCGAGTGGAAGCGGAAGGTGCTCCCGCCGACGGTGGCGGCTCCGCCGGTCAGGCCCCAGCTGCCCTTGGCGATCGGCCCGGTGACGTACGTGAGGAAGGACTGCTTGATCCCCCAGTCCAGCCGGCCGCCGGCCACCTTCCCCTCGGCCGCGGCCGCCTGGACGGGCAGCAGGGCCACCAGCAGGAGGGCGGCGAGAGCGGCCACCAGGGTGGCGGCGAGGCGGCGGAGCCGTCGCGGCAGGGGCATGGCAGGTCGCTCCTCGGCAGGACTGGGACGTGGCTGGAAGACATGGTTCGACGAGGGGTGGCCGAAAACCGACCCCCTTGCGAAAGCTAGGTAAGGCTAACCTAATATATGAGTCAAGAGCACCGCTGCCCCACCTCCCACCTCGGGAGCGGAGGCGGCAACACCCATCGAAGGGGCGGCAGTTGAGCAGCACCATCCGACACCGGGCAGCCCGGCGGCCCGCCGGGCTGCTGACCGCCGTGGGCCTGCTGTTCGCCGCCGTCGGCTGCGCCGCACCCGCCGGCCCGCAGCCGGCCCCCGCGGCCGCGAGCGCCCCGGACACCGTCGAACCACTGGCCGCGCCCCCGACGCCGGCCCTGCCCGCCACCACCGCCTCGGCCGACGGCCGGCCGGTCACCGTCACCAGCGCGGAGCGGATCATCCCGCTGAGCGGCAGCCTCGCCGAGATCGTCTTCAGCCTCGGCCTCGGCGCGAAGGTCGTCGCCCGGGACGTCTCCACCACCTTCGAGCAGGCCGCCGCACTACCGGTGATCACCCAGGCGCACGACGTCTCGGCCGAGGGCGTGCTCTCCCTGCACCCCACCGTCGTCCTCGCCGACCGCTCCACCGGCCCGGCCGAGGCGGTCGCGCAGATCCGCGCCGCCGGGGTGCCGCTGATCGTCCTCGACGACGCCAAGCAGCTCACCGACATCGACAGCCGGATCGACACCGTCGCCGGGGCCCTCGGAGTGCCCGGCGCCGGTGCGGAGCTGAAGCAGCGCACCGACCAGCAGCTCCAGCAGGCCCGGGCCGCGCTCACCCCCGCCGGCCGCAAGCCGAAGGTCGCCTTCCTCTACCTGCGCGGCAGCGCCTCCGTCTTCCTCCTCGGCGGCGCGGCCTCCGGCGCCGGCTCGCTGATCGAGGCCGTCGGCGGCGAGGACGCGGGCACCGCCGCCGGCCTCACCGCCGACTTCACGCCACTCACCAGCGAGGCACTGGTGAAGGCCGCCCCGGACGCGATCCTGGTGATGACCAAGGGCCTCGAATCGGTCGGCGGCGTCGACGGCCTGCTGAAACTCCCCGGCGTCGCCCAGACCCCGGCGGGCCTCGACCGCCGGATCGTCTCCGTCGAGGACGGCAAGCTGCTCAGCTACGGCCCGCGCACCCCCGAGGTGCTGCGCACCATCGCCGCCCAGCTGTACGGCGCTGCGCAGTGACCACCACCGAGGCGACCAGCAGCGAAGCGACCACCACCGAGGCGGCCGGCACGCCCGGCGGACCGGCCGCCGTGGCCCCACCCGTACCCCGTACGGCCCGCAGCCGCACCGCCCTGGTCACCGCCGCGCTCGCCGCCGCCCTCGTCCTCTGCGCCCTGTTCGCGGCCGGCATCGGCGCGTACCGGATCCCGCTCGGCGACATCCTGGCCTCCTTCGGCCACCGCCTGGGCCTCGGCGGCCACGCCCTGGACCGGGTCCCCGAATCCGTCCTGTGGAACGTCCGGCTGCCACGGGTGGTACTGGCCCTGCTGGTCGGCGGCTCGCTGGGCTGCGCTGGAGCGCTGATGCAGGGCATGTTCGGCAACCCGCTGGCCGAGCCCGGGGTGATCGGCGTGTCCTCCGGCGGCGCGGTCGGCGCGGTGGCCTGCATCGTCCTCGGCCTGGACGGGCTGGGCAGCTGGACGGTGACGGTGTCCGCCTTCGGCACCGGCCTGCTGACGGTCTTCGCCGTCTACGCGATGTCACGCTCGAACGGCCGGACGGAGGTCGTCACACTCGTCCTGACCGGCGTCGCCGTCAACGCCTTCTGCGGCGCGCTGATCGGCATCTTCCTGTTCACCGCCGACAGCGCCGCGATCAGCCAGGTCACCTTCTGGCAGCTCGGCTCGCTCTCCCAGGCTAGCTGGGGCAAGGTACTGGCGATCCTGCCGTTCGCCGCCGTCGGCCTCGCCGTGGCACCGCTGTACGCCCGCAAGCTCGACCTGCTGGCCCTCGGCGAACGCCCGGCCCGCCACCTCGGCGTGGACGTGGAGCGGATGCGGCTCGTCCTGATCACCGTGGTCGCGCTGCTGACGGCGGCGGCCGTCGCGGTCAGCGGCATCATCGGCTTCGTCGGCCTGGTCGTCCCGCACCTGCTGCGGATGGTGGCCGGCCCCGGCCACCGCTTCCTGCTGCCCGGCAGCGCCCTCGGCGGCGCCCTGGTGCTGGTGGCCGGCGACCTGGCGGCCCGTACCGTCGCCCAGCCCGCCGAGCTGCCGCTGGGCGTGCTCACCGCGCTGATCGGCAGCCCCTTCTTCTTCTGGCTGCTGCGCCGGACCCGGACCAAGCAGGGTGGCTGGGCATGAGACTGCGAAGCCGACAGATCCCCGAACGACCCTCCCCCGGAGCCGAGTTGCTGGCCGCCGAGGCCGTCCGGCTGACCCTGGGCGGGCGCGAGCTGCTGGCCGGGGTGGACGTCCGCGTCCGCGCGGGCGAGGTGCTGGCGCTGCTCGGGCCGAACGGGGCGGGCAAGTCCACCCTGCTGTCCGTACTGGCCGGCGACCTGCCGCCGTCCTCGGGCGCCGTCCGGCTGCTCGGGCGCCCGCTCGGCTCCTACCCCGCCGCCGAACTCGCCCTGCACCGGGCGCTGTTGCCGCAGTCCTCCGGACTGTCGTTCCCGTTCACGGCGGGCGAGGTGGTCCGGATGGGACGCGCCCCGTGGGCCGGCACCCCGGCAGCCGCCCAGGACGAACAGGTCGTCGCGCACGCGATGGCCGCGACCGAGTCGGCGCGCTTCGCCGAACGGCCGTACACGGCGCTGTCGGGCGGCGAGCGGGCCCGCGTCTCGCTGGCCCGGGTGCTCGCCCAGCGCGCACCGCTGCTGCTGCTGGACGAGCCGACGGCCGCGCTCGACCTGCGCCACCAGGAACTGGTGCTCAAGGTGGCCCGGGAGCGGGCGGCCGACGGGGACGCCGTGGTCGTCGTGCTGCACGACCTGTCGCTGGCGGCCGCCTACGCGGACCGCGTGCTGCTGCTCGCGGACGGCGCCACCGTGGCGGACGGCCCGGTGGCCGAGGTGCTGCGCGCCCCGCTGCTCAGCCAGGTCTACGGCCACCCGGTGGAGGTGCTGGCGCACCCGCGTACGGGCAGCCCGCTGGTGCTGCCCGTACGCGGCTGAGAGCGGCCGACCCGGCTCAGTCCTCGTCGTCGAGCCGGAACCCGACCTTCAGGCCTACCTGGTAGTGCGCGACGTGCCCGTCCGCGATGTGCCCCCGTACCTGCACCACCTCGAACCAGTCGAGGTTGCGCAGCGTCCGGCCGGCGCGGTCGACGCCGTTGCGGATCGCCGCGTCGATCCCCTCGCTCGACGATCCGACGATCTCGGTGACCCGGTAGATGTGGTCGCTCATGACGGCCTCCGTGAGGTGTGGGACGGGGCGTGCGACAGCCCCGTCCACCACCGTGCACCCTGGACGGACCGCCCGCACGCCCGGACCGCCGGTCAGCGGACGGCGCCGCGGGTCAGAGGGCGGCGCGGACCTCGCCCACCTGCACACCGCCGCCGAACAGCGGGGCCGCGCCGATCCGCTCCACCGTGCCGTCCGGCGTGCTCACACCCAGCCGGCGCAGCGCCGCCGCCAGGACGGGCCCGCGGGCCCGCTCGGCACCGTCCTCGATCTTGAACGCCAGGGCCCGGCCGTCCGCCAGCGCGACCACCTGGACGGCCTCGGCGCCCATCTTCGACAGCGCCCCCGGCACCGCCCGCATCAGCCAGGTGTCGGCGCGCCGGGTGCCCGCGACGTACTCCGGGTGGGCCCGCATCGCGTCCGCCACCCGGCGCTGCGCGCTGCCGGGCCCGGCGAGCAGCAGCGAGCGGTAGCCGCGGGCCAGGCCGGTGAGCGAGACGGCGAGCAGCGGCGCACCGCAGCCGTCCACGCCCTCGGCCGCGGGCCGCTCGCCGGTGGCCTCCTCCAGGGCCTCGTGGGCCAGCCGCTGGATCGGGTGGGCGGGGGCGAGGTAGGAGCCGGTGTCCCAGCCGTTGGCGACGCAGGCGGCCAGCCAGCCCGCGTGCTTGCCGGAGCAGTCCATCAGGATCGGCGCCCGCTCGCCGCCGGCCCGCAGGTGGAGCTCCGCCTCGGTCTCGTCCAGCGGCAGGTCGGCCGGGGTGCGCAGGGCGCTCTCGTCCAGGCCGGCCGAGGCCAGGATCTTCCGGACGCCGTCGCGGTGGAACTCCTCGGCGGAGTGGCTGGAGGCGGCCAGTGCCAGCAGCTCGCCGTCGATCTCCAGACCGGCCCGCAGGGTGGCCACCGCTTGGAAGGGCTTCGCGCAGGAACGCGGGAAGACCGGGGCGTCGGGAGCGCCGAGGGAGTACTCCACCGAGCCGTCGGCGGCGAGCAGCACCAGGGAGCCGTGGTGGCGGCCCTCGGTGAAACCGGAGCGTATGACTTCGGCGAGAACGGTCGGGGCAGCGGACTGCGGCATGGGGGTGGTGCCTTCCGGGGTGAGGGTGGGTGCCCGGGCGCCGCCCCCGCCCCGGGCTCCGGTTACTCCGCCAGGGAACCGCCCGCCAGCAGGTCGTCGACCCGTGCTTCCCCTTCACGGTACCTGCGGGCGATCTCCGCGCTGCAGTCGTCCGTGGTGCGCTGCAGGATCTGCCGCCGGCCGGACACCTCGCGCTCGTGCGCGCGGAGCCGCTCCAGCGCCGCCAGCAGGTCCTCGGCCGGGTGCGCGGCGAGGTCCGCCAGCCGGACGTCGCCCATCAGGGCGTCCGCCTGCACCTGGTACTGCTCGCCGCGCGGCGGGCCGAGCGTGACGTGGCGGGCCGAGCTGCGGACGGTGGAGGGCGCGTCCGTCAGGATGGCCGGCAGCCGGTCGAGCAGGGCGCGGGCGTCACCGCCCGCCGCGCCGGCCGGACCGGTGGCGCCGGCCAGGAGTTCGGCCGCCGGGCGGCGCTCCAGTTCGGCCCGCAGGATGTCCATCCGGCCGTGCAGCAGGCGGCGCAGGTAGGAGAGGTCCGCCTCCTGCTCCTGGGCGTCCCGGCGCAGGGTCCGCAACTGCGCCAGGCCGAGCTGTCCGATGGCCGGCGGCTCCGGGGCCGCGGCCCCGGCCGGGACGGCCCCGGGGACGGCCGGATCGGCGGCCGCCGGGCCCCCGCCCCGCGCGCCGCCCGGAGCCTTGCCGGACCGACCGTGCACCGCGCTGCTCGCGTCCATCAACCAACCACCTGCCGTTGTCCTGATCCCGCCCGCTCGCGCCACTTCTCGTGTGCCACGTGTCCGGTCCCGTCCTTGGCGTGCCGTGTGCAAGCACGTCCGGGCGCCCCCGGGAGTTCCCGCCGGGCGCCGATGCCACTCCCGGGGGCGACACCGGCAGAACGTTCGTCCGGTCGTTCGATCACATGACCGAACCGGCCCGTCGCGGCGGGCCATGGCGCCCCGGACCGTCCTACCGTCCACCAGCGTGCCACCCCGCCCGCCGCCCGCGCACCGCCCGGCCACCCGAACGGCCCCCTGGCGAACGGGGGTGGCTGATACGACCAGCAGGTTCTGCCGAGAGATCGATTGCGCCAGGGGCGTGCGCGCACACCACCCGGCGCGCGCCAGGGCGAAATACGCCCCTCAATGCATCCGTACGCCTCTGGTCGGCCACCGCCGACCGTGCAGCCGGGAGGCTCCGGCAGAATGAGCCCATGCGAGCAGTGGTTCAGCGAGTGACCGAGGCCAGGGTGACGGTGGCCGGCGAGAGCGTCGGCGCGATCGAGGGCCCGGGCCTGTGCGTCCTGGTCGGCGTCACCCACGACGACACCCCCGCCAAGGCGGCCCAGCTGGCCCGCAAGCTCTGGAGCCTGCGGATCTTCGACGGGGGCGAGCCGGGCGGTGAGAAGTCCTGCTCGGACCTCGGGGCGCCGCTGCTGGTGATCAGCCAGTTCACCCTGTACGGCGACGCCCGCAAGGGGCGCCGCCCCACCTGGAACGCGGCCGCGCCCGGCCCGGTCGCCGAACCGCTGGTCGACGAGGTCGTCACCCAGCTGCGCGCCCTCGGCGCCAAGGTCGAGACCGGCCGGTTCGGCGCCGACATGCAGGTCTCCCTGGTCAACGACGGCCCGTTCACCGTCGTCGTGGAGATCTGAGCCCCCGGCCACCGCCGCCGCGGCACTACTGCGGGACGACGACCTCCTGGCCGGCCGCCACCGTGCCCGCCAGCAGCACCGCGTCCACCGGCACGTTGCGCTTGACCACGGCCAGCGCGATCGGCCCCAGCTCGTGGTGACGCGCCGAGGACGTCACGATGCCCAGCGGGCGGCCCTGCGGGTCCGAGGCCAGGTGCACCTCGGCGCCGTGCGGCGGCAGCGACTCCTCGGTCCCGTCCAGGTGCAGGAACACCAGCCGGCGCGGCGGCCGGCCCAGGTTGTGCACCCGGGCGACCGTCTCCTGCCCCCGGTAGCAGCCCTTGTTCAGGTGCACGGCGGTGGCCAGCCAGTCGACCTCGTGCGGGATGGTCCGGTGGTCGGTCTCGAAGCCCAGCCGCGGCCGGTGCTGCTCGATCCGCAGCGCCTCGTACGCCCACATCCCGGCCGCCGGGCCGTACGCCTTCGTCAGCGCGGCCAGCTCGGCGCGCGGCAGGAACAGATCGCGCCCGTAGGCGAGTTCGCGGACGGCGGCGGCGCCCTCGGCGGAGGCGGTGGACCCGGCCGGGACGTGCACCACCGCGTAGTCGGCGGTCGCGTCCGCGACCTCCACCCGGTAGAAGAACTTCATGCTCTCCAGGTAGCCGACCAGCGCCTGCTGGGTGCCCGGCTCGACGTGCGCCCAGGTGGTCGAGCCGTCGTCCACCAGGTACAGCGCGTGCTCGACGTGCCCGTTCGGGGAGAGCACCAGCGCCTCGGTGGCCTGCTGCGGCGCCAGCGCGCTCACGTGCTGGGTCAGCAGCAGGTGCAGCCAGGTCAGCCGGTCGTCACCGGTGACGGTGACGACGCCCCGGTGCGAGAGGTCGACGAAGCCCCGGCCCTCGGCCAGGTGCCGTTGCTCACGGAAGATGTCGCCGTAGTGGGCGGCCACGCCCTCGTCGGCTCCCTCGGACGGGACGGCACCGGGCAGGGCAAGCAGCGGGCTCTTCATACCGGTCAGCTTACGACTCGCGCTGCCCGGCCTTGGCGGTGCAGTCGGCGCAGCGGCCGAAGATGGCGAAGTGCTTCAGGTCGGTGTCGAAGCCGTGCTGCTCGCGCAGGCTGCCGATGAGCGGCTCGGCGATCGCGGTGTCCGTCTCGGTGACCTTCTCGCAGTCCCGGCAGACCAGGTGCAGGTGGTGGTGCCGGCCCGCCAGGTGGTACGTCGGCGCGCCGTGGCCCAGGTGGGCGTGCGAGACCAGCCCGAGCTCCTCCAGCAGCTCCAGCGTCCGGTAGACGGTGGAGATGTTGACGCCGCTGGCCGTCAGCCTGACCTGCGCGAGGATCGCGTCCGGCGTCGCGTGGTCGAGGACGTCGACGGCCTCCAGCACCAACTGGCGCTGCGGGGTGAGGCGGTATCCGCGTTCGCGCAGGTCCGCCTTCCAGTCGCCGGAGAGGTGCCTGTCGGTGGTGCCGGTGTCCGCCACAGTGCTGTCCCTGCCGAGTAGAGGTCGTGGAACAAGTGTAGGGACCGACCACGGGTCGGTCCCTACGTGTGCGCGCGGGCGTGCGCCGAGGCGTGCGGTCGAGCGGTGCGGCCGGGCACGCGGCCGGGCATGCGCCCGGGCGGGCGGTCAGGCGTGCGGTCAGGCGTGCGGTCAGCGGAAGAACGCGATGCCGTCGTCCGGCAGGTCGTTGATGTCCTTGATCAGCTGCGCCGGGCTCAGCACCCGCTTGAGCTGCGCGGACATGTACGGGCGCAGCGGCACCTCGGGGGCGGCCTTCTCGCCGACCCACAGCAGCTCCTCGGCGACGAAGCCGTACAGGCGCTTGCCGCCCGAGTACGGCGCCGAGCCCTCGATGCGGGCGACCGCGTCGGTGCTCACCTCGATCTGCGGCTTCCCGTCGGCCAGCTCGCCGTACCAGATCTCGACGGTGCCGTCGTCGCGGACGGAGGAGATCTCGATCCCGCGGGCGCCCTTGGTGCCGTGCGGGTTGCTGGTGATCCGCCAGAACGAGTGCTCGTTCTCCAGCGGACGGACCTTCTCGCCCTCGTTGTCCAGCACCCAGCTGCGGGAGCGGAATTCGAGGAACGCCCGGCCGTCGTGCCGGATGACGATCTCCTGGCCGAAGTTGCACTTCTCGGCACCGGGGAAGTCGTAGACGCCCGCGCCCTCCCAGGTACCGAGGAGGAAGGCGAGCGGGATGACGTCCTTGTGGAGGTCAGAGGGGATCTCGATCATGTTCCTGGTCACTGTCGGCGGTGTGGGACGCAATCAACCGTACGGCAGCGAGGGTCAGCGCTGGCCCTGGTACAGCTTCATCACGGAGAAGATGGCGAACCAGGTGATCAGCACGGCCATGAGGGCCAGCAGACCGTCGAAGAACCATTCCAGAGCGGACACGGTGACTCCCATTGCGGCGACAGGGGCAATAAGCGGGCGGATACGACCCCGCGAGTCTATCCGCCGCCCATCGGCCGGTCTCGGTGAGGCCCACCACGTCGCGGCCGTGTCTGCCCCGGGGGTGTCCTAGGGTGTCGCCCATGGCGAAGAAGCTGGTCATCAAGGTCACGGCAGGCGCGGACGCACCGGAGCGGTGCTCGCAGGCGTTCACGGTGGCGGCGGTCGCCGTCGCGAGCGGGGTGGAGGTGTCGCTCTGGCTGACCGGGGAGTCGTCCTGGTTCGCGCTGCCCGGCCGCGCGGCGGAGTTCGAGCTGCCGCACGCGGCCCCGCTGCCGGACCTGCTGGACTCGGTCCTGGTGGCCGGCTCCGTCACCCTGTGCACCCAGTGCGCGGCGCGGCGCGGCATCGGGCAGAAGGACACCGTGGACGGCGTGCGGATCGCCGGCGCCCAGGTCTTCGTCGCCGAGATCATGGCCGACGGCGTGCAGGCCCTCGTCTACTGAGCCCCGCCGAGTGGGCCCCGCCGAGCCGCTACCGGGGCTTCTCCTCGTGGTCGGGCCGGTCGCGGTCGTGCCCCGGCTCGTCCCACTTCGGGCTGTCCCAGCGCGGGTCGTTCCACCAGTCGTCCTCGGGGTCGCGCTTGTTCGCGAAGACGGCCGCGAGCGGCGGGATCACCATCGCGACCACGCACATCCCGATCGCCGCCGGCACCGACACGAAGCGCACCACGCCCCAGGCCAGGACGAACAGCCCCAGGCAGACGCCCATCATCACGAAGTAGCGGACATGCCGCTGGTGTGCCTGCACACCTCCACGGTACGACCGGGCGCCCCGGTCGGGCAGCCCCCCCGGCAGTCGCGGCGGCACGGCGGCCCCGAAGGGCCGTCAGGCCGCCCGCTCCGCAGGCTCCCCGAGCCCGGAACCGCCCGAGGGCCCTCCCCCCGACCGGCGTCGGGGGGAGGGCCCTCGGGGTGGATCGATCGATCAGACCGCGATCGCGACCTCGGTGGAGGCACCCTTGGAGGCCACCACCTCGCGGTCGACGGTCGCGCCGGGGATGAGGGCGCGCAGCGTCCACTTGCCCGGGCGGGCGAAGAACCGGAACTGGCCGGTGGCCGAGGTCGGGACCTCGGCGGTGAACTCGCCGCTCTCGTCGAGCAGACGGACGTAGCCGTTGACCGGCTCGCCGTCGCGGGTCACCGAGCCCTGGATGATCGTCTCCTTCTGCACGTCAACTCCTGCCAGGTCCGGACCGCCGGCCTTCGCACCACACATGTCGATCTCTCCTTAACAGCCCCGCGAGGGGCAATGCCTGACTTGGGCCGGTGCTCAGTTACCGAGCGCGATCGGCACGCCGACGAGGCTGCCGTACTCGGTCCAGGAACCGTCGTAGTTCTTGACGTTCTTCTGGCCGAGCAGCTGGTGCAGCACGAACCAGGTGAGCGCGGAGCGCTCGCCGATGCGGCAGTACGCGATGGTGTCCTTCTCCAGGTCGACGCCCTCGGCCTGGTACAGGTCGCGCAGCTCGTCGTCGCTCTTGAAGGTGCCGTCGTCGTTGGCGTTCTTCGCCCACGGGATGTTGGCGGCGGTCGGGACGTGGCCCGGACGCTGCGACTGCTCCTGCGGGAGGTGGGCCGGGGCGAGCAGGCGGCCGGAGAACTCGTCGGGCGAACGGACGTCGACGAGGTTCAGCTTGCCGATGGCGTTGAGGACGTCGTCGCGGTAGGCGCGGATCGACGGGTCCTGCGGCTGGGCCTTGTACTCGGTGGCCTTGCGCTCGGGCACCTCGGCGACGAGCTCGCGGGAGTCGAGCTCCCACTTCTTGCGGCCGCCGTCGAGCAGGCGGGCGTCCTGGTGGCCGTAGAGCTTGAAGTACCAGAAGGCGTACGACGCGAACCAGTTGTTGTTGCCACCGTAGAAGACGACGGTGTCGTCGTTGCCGATGCCCTTGGCCGAGAGGAGCTTCTCGAAGGCCTCCTGGTCGACGAAGTCACGACGGACCGGGTCCTGGAGGTCCTGGGTCCAGTCGATCCGCACGGCGTTGCGGATGTGGTTGGTCTCGTACGCCGTGGTGTCCTCGTCGACCTCGACGATGACGACCTTCGGGTCGTCCAGGTGTGCCTGGACCCAGTCGGCGTCGACCAGGACGTCACTGCGGCTCATGGTGATGTTCTCCATCCGAGGGCGGTTTGCGGAAGGTACTTCGGGAGACCCGGGCCGACCGGTCCGAATTTCTGTCCGAATATTGGGACGGAACGGGGTGCGGGTCGTACCGGATCGTGGACTGCGAGGTACGGGGGCGACGGCCGGCGTCAACTGCCGGGCCAGGTCACCGGAGAAGGGGGCGGCGAGCAGGAACTGCGCGCCAGAGCCACCCGGTTAGCGCATTCGACACAGACAGGCGGACACGCGGCACAGGTCTACCGCCCGCCGCTTCGTGAGGTCCGTCTGTCGCTTCATGCTGACGATGCTAGGGACACCGGGCGCCCCCTGTCATTAGCGTACCGAATAATGAGACGAATTGGTTCGCATCGTGAGATTTGTGCTCTTCATGCCCAGCCAGGGGCGACCGGAGGGGCTTCGGAGGTACGTACAGGCGTGGAACGACGACGCTCCGCGGTCCGCGCTGGACAGCGCGTCTCGCGGAGCGGAACGTCGGAGGAGGCGGGGACGGGACGGGGACGGGACGGGACGGGCGGGAAGGGCGGGACGGCTCAGCCGGTCAGCTTCAACCCGGTGCCCCGGAAGGTCAGCCGCACGCCGTCGGGCTGCGGCTGCGCGTCGGCCAGGTCCAGCCCGGCCGGGAGGTTCTTCAGGGAGAGGGCGAACGGGCCGAGCTTCTGGTTGGCCACCCCGTTGAGCATCGCGGCGACACCCGTGAGCTGGAAGCCGTCCGCGGTCACGGTGTTCCCCTTGGCGTGCACCGTGCCCTCGCCGACCGGCACCGAGCCCAGCGAGGCCTTCACCTTGCCGGGCCCGCCGTACGACAGCGCGAACCGGGCGCCGGACACCTCCGGCAGGATCCGGGAGAGGTCCGCGTAGGTGACCAGGCCCTCGCCGGTGCCGCTCGCCACGGTGGCACTGTTGAAGCTGTCACTCACCGCGACACCCGAGAGCCGGGCCGTGAACGCGTGCAGCGCGACCTGCTGGCGGCCGTCGCCGACCATCAGGCCGTCCGCCGAGAGCCGGACGTCGTCCAGCTTCATCGACAGCGCCTGGGTGAGGAACGGGAACCCCTCGATGGAGACCTGCGGGCGCTGGCTCAGCACGCCGTGCTGCACCAGCTGGTCGGCCACCTCCCCCTCGGCCACGCCCACGGCGATCCGGTCGGCGCCCACCAGCAGCCCCGAGAGCACCGCCAGCCCGACCGTCACCTTCAGCCAACCCCGCATCGTTCCCCCTCACCCGTCACCGCCCCACCCGAACACACGGACGTACGACGCCCGGCCCCGGGCCATGGTTCCGCGCCCGGGGCCGGCCCGCCGTCAGCCCGCGAGCAGCCGGCTGCCGATCCACACCAGCGGCGAGGCCACCGCCAGCGGCAGCGCCACCCCGGCCGTCATGTGCACGAACCGGGACGGGAAGTCGTACGCCGCGACCCGGCGCCCGACCAGCGCGCCGACGCCCGCGAGCGCCCCCAGCGCCGCCGGAGCCCCGACCAGCAGGCCGAAACCGGCCGCCAGCAGCAGCCCCAGCACCGGCGCCAACCCCTTCGGGCCGGGCAGCGGCGCAGCCGCCACCACGGTCGCCAGCGCCACCGCGGCCACCGCGGCCGGCACCCACTGCGCGATCAGCAGCGCGCTGCACAGCACCGTGACCACGCTCGCCGAGCCGAGCACGGTCAGCGCGTAGAAACGCTCCGCCGGGTCGGACGGGCGGAACGTCTGCAGCACCAGCACCAGCAGGAAGAACCCGCCGAGCGTGCCCACCACCGCGGCCGCCCCGCCGTCGGTGCCCGCCAGCAGCACCGCCGCGTCGGCCGTGAACCCCGCCAGCACGGCCAGCGCGATGCCCTGCCGGGCCGGCCACATCCCGTTCAGCCGGAACCAGCCGGCCGCCGTCAGCACCTGGAGCAGCGCCACCGCGAGGGCCAGGCCGAAGCTGCCGAGCGCGGCGCCGCCCGCCAGCAGAGCGGCCGCACCGGCGGTGATCAGCGCGGGCTGCAACCCGGGCTCGATGATCGGCGACCCCGTCCGCGGAGCGGCCGCGGGCGCCTGCGCGGCAGGAGCCGCGACGGGCACCTGCTGCGGCGGCGGCCCCGGCGCGAACGCGGGCTGCGGGGCGTAGGACTGCTGCTGGTACGCCTGCTCGTACGGGAGCTGCGGTGCGTGGGGGAGCTGCTGGCCGTACGGCTGCTGGTGCTCGTACGACTGCTGCTGTGCGTACGGCTGCTGCTGGTACGCCTGGTCCTGGTAGGCCGGGTCCTGGTGGAGCGGCTGCTGGTGGAGCGGCTGCTGGTGATGCGGCTGCTGGTACGCCTGCTGCTGCTGGTCAGGCCCGGCGTACTGCTGCTCCTGCGGCTGCGCGTAGGGCTGCTGCCCGTACGGCCACTCGGGCTGCTGCTGCGGCTGGGCCCAGCCGTCGGCGGGCGGGGGCGGGTATCCGTTGCTCATGCCGCTCACCCTCCCGCGAACGGAGGGAGCACCTCGACGGTGCCGCCCTCGGTGAGGGCGACGGCCGAGTGGTCGCGGCCGCCGACCGGGGAGCTGTCGACCAGGAAGGAGCTGTGGCCGAGCACCTGGAGGAAGCGGGGCCGGTCCGCGTGCCGCTGCCGGGCGCCCGCCAGCGCCTCGGCGAGGGTGGCGGCGAGGTAGGGCTCCTCGGCCAGGCCGGCCTCGGACTTCGCGGCCGCCCAGTAGCGGATCGTCCCCCCGACCGGTGCCCCGGTCGGGACCTCGCCCCTGGTGGGCTCGGTGGTCGCAGCCATGGCAACCCCTCTTCTCGTGGTGCTCGAACGTACGGCCGTTCCGGCTCCCGGTCCCCGTCGGGGCCGGTCGGTCACCCACTCGAAAGAGGTACGCCTGCGGTGCGGCCGATGTGCCCCCCATGATGGCCTGCCGGGCCGCCCCGGCGGCAACCGCCCTGGCCAGTCGCACCCCGTACCGGGGAGCAGGTTGTGGCCGGAGTCACCCGCGGATGGCGCGATCCGGCGGAAGAGTCCCTTCCGGGGCCTCCCCGTGCGGGGCGTGGTCGGCTATTCTCGGCGGGTAAGGGATCCGGGCAGAGTCGCCCCCGGGTCCTTTTGTGCTTTCAGGACGCCAATACGGACGTTCGCACGAGCGCCGGCGGTCCACCCCCGCCGGCGCTCGCGGGAACCGCCCTCGCCACCGCCTCACAACGACGTGCAGGCAGCCGGCCGGGGCGTCGGAACCGGTACCGGGCCGCCGCCCGGTACTCGGAGCAGACCGGAAGGTTCGCGGGATGAGCAGAGCAGCAACGGAGCACCAGGGGTTGCGGGACTCCTGGCGCACGCCCCGTACTGCCGTGCGCGCCGGCGAATCCTCCGGAACTCTGCCGGCGTACACCCCTCCCACCTCAGCACCTGCGCCATCCGGCTGTGGCGGCAGCCGTAACGCGACCGCGACGACCCGGAAAGGGGACTACCGGGTATGAGTTCACTCCTTCTGCTCACCAACGCACTGCAGCCGTCAGCGGAGGTACTGCCCGCGCTCGGCCTGCTCCTGCACACCGTACGAGTGGCACCGGCCGAGGGCTCCGCCCTCGTCGACACACCGAACGCCGACGTCATCCTCGTCGACGGCAGGCGTGACCTGCCGCAGATCCGCAGCCTCTGCCAGCTCCTGCGCTCCACCGGTATCGGCAGCCCGCTGATCCTGGTCGTCACCGAGGGCGGGCTGGCCGCCGTCACCGCCGAATGGGGCATCGACGACGTCCTGCTCGACACGGCCGGCCCGGCCGAGGTCGAGGCCCGCCTGCGGCTCGCCATGGGCCGGCTCCAGGTGGTCTCCGACGACAGCCCGATGGAGATCCGCAACGGCGACCTCTCGGTCGACGAGGCGACCTACTCCGCCAAGCTGAAGGGCCGGGTCCTCGACCTCACCTTCAAGGAGTTCGAGCTGCTCAAGTACCTCGCCCAGCACCCCGGCCGGGTCTTCACCCGGGCGCAGCTGCTGCAGGAGGTCTGGGGCTACGACTACTTCGGCGGCACCCGTACGGTCGACGTCCACGTGCGGCGCCTGCGCGCCAAACTCGGCGTCGAGCACGAGCAGCTGATCGGCACCGTCCGCAACGTCGGCTACCGCTTCGTGGTGCCCGAGAAGCCGGACAAGGGCGAGCGCCCCGGCCTGGAACAGCGCAGCACGGCCGCACTGGAGGCCTGACCGGCCCGAGCCGGGCGGGATCATCCCGCCCGGCTTGTCCGGATACCGCCCGGACCGCCCCGGAAAAGGGCGCGACAGTACCCGCCGGTAGGGGCCCTGCCCCGTGCCCGCACCGCGCGACCCGCGTAGACTCCGCACGTGGCCAAAGTGACGCGCGACGATGTAGCCCGACTGGCTGGGACCTCGACCGCGGTCGTCAGCTACGTCATCAACAACGGGCCGCGACCGGTCGCGCCCGCGACCAAGGAGAAGGTGCTCGCGGCGATCGAGCAGCTCGGCTACCGGCCGAACAGCGTCGCCCAGGCGATGGCCTCCCGTCGCACCAACCTGATCGGCATGGTCGTCCCCGACGCCCGCCAGCCGTTCTTCGCCGAGATGGCGCACGCCGTCGAACGGGCCGCCTCCGACCGCGGCAAGCTCGTGCTGATCGGCAACTCCGACTACGTCGACGACCGCGAGGTCCACTACGTCCGCGCCTTCCTCGGCATGCGGGTCTCCGGCCTGATCCTGGTCAGCCAGGGCCCCTCGCAGCGCGCGGCGGAGGAGTTCGCCGCCATGGAGGGCGCCAAGGTCGTCCTGCTGCACCGCCGCCCCGAGGCGATCGACGACGTCGCGGTGGTCACCGACGACGTCGGCGGCGCCGAACTGGCCGTCCGCCACCTGCTGGAGGTGCACAAGCTCCCCTACGTCGCCTGCTTCGGCGGCCCGGTGGAGTCCCCCGCCCCCGGCGACCCGGTCATCGACCACGTCGAGGGCTGGCAGCGGGCCATGGACGCCGCCGGCCTGCCCACCGCCCCGCACCTGATCGACGCGCCCTTCCACCGCTACGGCGCCTTCCAGGTCGCCGTCGACCTGCTGCGCTCCCCCGGGCGGCCGCCCGCCATCTTCTGCTCCACCGACGACCAGGCGATCGGCGTCCTGCGGGCCGCCCGCGAGGTCGGCCTGCGGGTGCCGGAGGACCTCGCCGTGGTCGGCTTCGACGACGTCCCCGAGGCCGCCCTCGCCGACCCGCCGCTGACCACCGTCGCCTCCGACCGCGACGCGATGGCCCGGGCCGCCGTCGACCTCGTCCTCGACGACTCCCTGATGGTGCCCGGCTCCGACACCGAGCGGGTGCGCAAGTTCCCGTCCCGCCTGGTGGTCCGCCGCTCCTGCGGCTGCGGAGCGGCCGGCCAGGCGTAGCCCCTGGCCACGGTCGCGGGCGCCCCTGCCCACGTTCGTGGGCTGACCAGCCTTTATGAGAAGTCAACGGGCTTCTCTCGCCCTTCTGAGCCGTCTCTCATCAAACCTTCATCCGGCAGGCGGACGTTGGTCACATGAGCGAGCAGCAGCGCAACCCCGAGTCCGGCGACACCCCCTCGTACGGCTACGCGGGCTGGGCCCCGCCGCTGCCGGCCGGACCGCCCGCCGCACCCGTCGTCGAGGGCACCGTGGTCTCCCACGGCGCCGCCCCGCACCGCTACGTCGAGGACCACTCCGGCGGGGCGTTCCAGGACGGTGCGTTCGGCAGTGACCGGGCGGCCGAGGGCGGCGCGTTCACGGGCGGGGCGTTCGACGGACCTCCGCCGCCGCCCGTCCTGCCCGCCGCCGCAGCGGCACCGGCCGGCGGACACGCCCGCCGCGGCTTCCTGCGCGGCCGGCTCGCCCTGGTCACCGCCGTGGCCGCCGTCGCCGCCGTGCTCGGCGGAGTGGCCGGCGGTGCACTCGCCGTCGGCGAGCGCGGCGGCTCCACCACCGCGTCGAGCACCATCGCCAGCCCCGTCTCCGCCCGCTCCGACGGCAGCGCGGACGTCGCCGCGATAGCCTCCGCCGTCTCCCCGAGCGTCGTCCAGATCACCGTCAAGACCAACAGCGGCACCGCCACCGGCACCGGCGTCGTCCTCACCACCGGCGGCCAGATCCTCACCAACTACCACGTCGTCTCCGGCGCGGCCTCCGGCGGCACCGTCACCGTCACCTTCAAGGACGGCTCCACCGCCGGCGCCACCCTCACCGGCACCGACAAGGCCCTCGACGTCGCCGTGATCACCGCCTCCGGCGCCGAGAACCTCACCCCCGCCACCCTCGGCGACTCCGGCCAGGTCCAGGTCGGCGACTCCGTCGTCGCCATCGGCAACCCCGAAGGCCTCACCGGCACCGTCACCTCCGGCATCATCAGCGCCGAGAACCGCCAGGTCACCGTCCAGGTCGACGAAGGCTCCACCAGCGGCAACGGCGGCTTCGGCTTCCCCACCCTGCCCGGCCAGCGCGGCAGCAACGGAAACTCCAACAGCACCGCCGGGGACACCGCCACCTACAAGGCGTTCCAGACCGACGCCGCCCTCAACCCCGGCAACTCCGGCGGCCCGCTGATCAACACCGCCGGCCAGGTGATCGGCGTCAACTCCGCCATGTACTCGGCCGGCGGCTCCAGCTCCACCGCCGACTCCAGCAGCGCCGGCAGCGTCGGACTCGGCTTCGCCATCCCCGTCAACGACATCAAGAAGGTCCTGCCCGAGCTGCAGGCGGGCCACAACGTCTAGACGGACAATTGCAGTACCCCGGCCGGCCCACCTGGCCCGGCTCTCCGGCGCAACCGACGACACCACCACCGACGCAGAGAGGGCGACCAAGCCCATGACTCCCCCCGCCGACGACCGCACCGCCGCCGAGGGCACCACCGCCCGCCTTCTCGTGGTCGACGACGAGCCGGCCCTGCGCGACGCCCTGGAGAGCAGCCTCGCCTTCGAGGGCTACGACGTCACCACCGCCACCGACGGCTACGAAGCCCTCGACGCCGTCGAACGCGACAAGCCCGACCTCGTCCTGCTCGACATCATGATGCCCCGCATGGACGGCCTCACCGCCGTCCGCCGGATGCGCTCGCGCGGCGACACCGCCCCCGTCCTCATGCTCACCGCCCGCGACGCCGTCGGCGACCGCGTCACCGGCCTCGACGTCGGCGCCGACGACTACCTCGCCAAGCCCTTCGAGCTCGACGAACTGCTCGCCCGCGTCCGCGCCCTGCTCCGCCGCAACGCCCTCGCCACCGAAGCCGCCCGCGCCGTCGCCACCGAGGACGACAGCGAGGTGATGGCCTTCGCCGACCTCCGGATGAACACCGCCACCCGCGAGGTCACCCGCGACGGCAAGCCCGTCGAGCTGACCCGCACCGAGTTCATGCTGCTGGAGATGTTCCTCTCCCACCCCCGCCAGGTCCTCACCCGCGAACAGATCCTCAAGGCCGTCTGGGGCTTCGACTTCGAACCCTCCTCCAACTCGCTCGACGTCTACGTGATGTACCTGCGCCGCAAGACCGAGAACGGCGGCATGCCCCGGCTCATCCAGACCGTCCGCGGCGTCGGCTACGCCCTGCGGCCCGCCGCGGGCGCCGCTGCGTGAGCGACGCCCTGGTCCCCGCGACACCGCCGATGCCGCCCGCCCCGCCGTTCGTCCACCCGCCGCGCAGGTCGCTCCGCCGCCGGCTGGCGGAGTGGTACCGGGGGCGCTCGCTGCGCAGCCGGCTGGCGGCGCTGACGGCACTGGCGGTGGCGGTGGCGATCGCGCTGTCGGCGCTGGCCTGCTGGTTCATCGTGGAACAGCGGCTGTACGACCTGGTGCGGCAGAACCTGGCCGCCGGGGGGAAGCTGCAGCCCCGCTTCGACCCCAACAGCATGGCCTGCGAGAGCACACCTCAGGCCGCGCTCGACACCGCCAAGCAGAGCCAGGCCGCCGCCGGCGCCGCCCAGTACAACCTGCCACCGCAACGGGACACCCAGCTGCTCTCCCTCAACGGCGAGGTCGTGTGTCTGCCCCTCAACGCGACGACAGCCATCACCGTCAACGCGGACGACCTCAAGGGGGCTGCCCTGAAGCCGGGAGAGTCCACGGAACGAACCGGAAGCTACACGGACGGCACCTCCGCCATCGTCCGGGTCGCCCCCTGGTACCCGGACCCCCGCCTGCCCGCCAAGGGCATCGTCATGACCGCCGTCTCGACCGAGCCGGTCAAGGAGTCGCTGCAGCAACTCGCCCTGATCCTCGGTGGCGTGGCAGCCCTCGGCGTCGTCGGCGCCGGCCTCACCGGCCGGCTGATCGCCCGCTCCGCGCTCAAGCCCGTCGACCACCTCACGGACGTGGTGGAGCACATCGCCCGTACCGAGGAGGTCGGCACCACCATCCCGGTCAGCGGGAACGACGAGATCGCCCGGCTCTCGACCTCCTTCAACTCGATGAGTACGGCGCTCGCCAACTCCCGTGAGCGGCAGACCCGTCTGATCGCCGATGCCGGGCACGAGCTTCGGACGCCGCTGACCTCGCTGCGGACCAACGTCGACCTGCTCATCCGCAGTGACGACACCGGCCGGCCGCTGCCGCCGGCGACCCGTACCAAGCTGCTCGGCAACATGAAGGCGCAGATGCAGGAACTCACCCTGCTGATCGGCGACCTGCTCCAGCTGTCCCGTCCGGACTCGCCGAAGCCCGGCCAGAACATGACCGTGGTGGCCCTGCACGAGATCGCCGGGCGGGCGGTCGAACGGGCCCGGCTGCGCGGGCCGGGGCTGGTCTTCGAGCTGGGCATCGAGCCCTGGTACGTGCACGGGGACGGCGCTGCGCTGGAGCGGGCCGTGATCAACCTGCTGGACAACGCCGTCAAGTACAGCCCGCCGGGCGGCAAGGTCGAAGTGCGCCTGCACGAGGGCCTGTTGACCGTCCGCGACCACGGACCGGGGATCGAGCCGGACGAACTGCCGTACGTCTTCGACCGGTTCTGGCGTTCGCCGTCGTCCCGGCAGCTGCCGGGCTCGGGGCTCGGGCTGTCGATCGTCGCGCAGTCCGTCCGGGACTCGGGCGGCGAGGTCTCGCTCGGGCCGGCCAGGGACGGCGGGCCGGGGGCGCAGGCCACCGTCCGGCTGCCGGGGTCGCCGGTCGCCGGGTGACGAGGACGGGCGGGGCGCCCGGAGGCACCCCGCCCGTCCCGTACGCCGGTGGCCGGTCAGTCGAGGTCGACGTCCGGGCCGATGACGGTGATGCGGTCCTGGGCCGGGATCGCCAGCGGCGCGGCCGCCGAGCTGTTGGCGCCGAGGTACGCGGCGAAGAGGTCCAGGTCGGACGCGCCGACCAGCTTGTCCGTGCCGGCCGCGAAGGCCGGGAAGCCGTCGCCGCCGCCGGCCAGGAACTCGTTGGCCGCGACGCGGTAGCTCGCCGCCGGGTCGACCGGTGCGCCGTTCAGCTTCACCGAGTCCAGCACGATCCGGGCGGCGCCGGCCTTGCGCAGGTCCAGGGTGTACGTGAGGCCCCTGGAGCTCTGCAGGATCTTCGGCGAGACCTCGTTGAGGCCGCTGACCTGCTGCTGGAGCAGCTGGATCAGCTGGGCCCCGGTCAGCGTCTTGACCTGCATCATGTTGGTGAACGGCTGGACGGTGAACGCCTCGCCGTAGGTGACCACCCCGTCGCCCTCGGCCGCCGACGCCTTGTAGACCAGGTCGGAGCGGATGCCGCCGGGGTTCATGAAGGCAACCTGCGCGCCGCCCTTGTCGGCGGGCGCGAGACCGGCCAGCTGGGCGTCGGCGATCACGTCACCGAGCGGCTTCTCCAGGGCGCTGCTGCCACGGCCGTTGACGTCCGCCGGGATGTAGCCGAGCGGGCGGTTGGCGATCGGGGCCGCCAGCGCCGAGTAGTGCGCGATCAGCGCGGTCATGTCCGGGGCCTTGGCCAGGGTGCGGCGCACCACGTGGTTCTCGGCCTTCACGGACGGACGCACGATGGTGCCCGTGGTCTTGTCGAGCTGCAGGTCGATCTCGGTGTAGAGCCGGCCGAAGGAGGCCGCGCTGGTCACCGAGCGCGGCACACCCTGCGGGTCCGGGATGGTGCAGGCGTACGCGTTGTGGGTGTGGCCGGTGACGATGGCGCCGATCGCCGGGTCGAGCTGCTTGGCGATGTCGACGATCGGGCCGGAGATGCCCTGGCCGGACGCGCCGCAGTCGTAGTTGTACGTGCTGCTCGCCGCGAGACCGCCCTCGTGGATCAGCGCGACGATCGAGTTGACGCCCTGCTTCTTCAGCTCGGCGGCGTACTTGTTGATCGTCTCGACCTCGTCGCCGAACTTCAGGCCCTTGACGCCCTCGGCGGTGACGATGTTCGGCGTGCCCTCCAGCGTCGCACCGATGAAGCCGACCTTGACACCCTGCGACTTGGTCACCCAGTACGGGGCCAGGACCGGCTTGCCGGACTTCTCGTCGGTGACGTTGGCGGCCAGGTAGTTGAAGTTGGCCCCCTTGAACTTGCGGCCGTCCTCGTAGCAGCCGTCCACCGGGTGGCAGCCGCCGTTCTGGAGGCGCAGCAGCTCCTTCGCACCCTCGTCGAACTCGTGGTTGCCGACCGCGGTGACGTCCAGGCCGAGCTTGTCCATCGCCTCGATGGTCGGCTCGTCGTGGAACAGGGCGGAGGTCAGCGGGCTGGCCCCGACGATGTCGCCGGCCGCGACGGTGATCGAGTCGTCGGCGGGGATCCGGGCCTGACGGAGCGCCGTGGCCAGGTACTCGATGCCGCCGGCGGGGGTGGCGACCACCTTGCCGGTGGCCGGGTCGATCTCGTTGATGTTCCCGGAGGAGCCCGCCGGGGGCTCCAGGTTCCCGTGGAAGTCGTTGATCGCCAGCAGCTGGAGGTTGGCGATCTTGTGCTTCGCATCGGCGGCCTGGGCAGCGACCGGCGCGGCGACCGAACCGATGAGGCCGGCGACGGCGACGGCGACGAGCGCCGACCGTCGGGATCTGGCGGTGAGCATGAGGGTCCCCTGAACCTGGAGCGCCCGGCCGTGGTCGGATCCGAGCGGGGTGGCAACGTCGTGTGTGACCAGTGCAGCCTAGGGTCAACGCGCGTAGCTGTCAGGACCCGCGACGTAACGAGAGGGTTACCGGTAGCTGACCGGACGTCGAGCTGCCGGGGGCTCAGAACCGCTCCCCGGCAACCCCGGCCGCCGCCTAGACCTGCGGCTCGGCCGCCAGATGCCGCTCGGCACGGTCCCGCTCGGCGACCGCGTCCTCGGTCATCGCCCGGTCGGTGTACACCAGCGGGCGCTCGGCCTCGGTGATGATGTGCTTCACCACCTGCACGTTGCCGTTCACGTCCCAGACGGCGATACCCGGCGACAGCGTCGGGATGATCTCCACCGCCCAGCGCGGCAGCCCGAGCACCCGGCCGGTGGCTCTCGCCTCGTCGGCCTTCTGCATGTAGATCGTCCGGGTCGAGGCCATCTTGAGGATCGCCGAGGCCTCCTTGGCCGCCGCGCCGTCCACCACGTCCGACAGGTGGTGGACCACCGCCACGAACGACAGGCCGAGCCGGCGCCCGAACTTCAGCAGCCGCTGGAACAGCTGCGCCACGAACGGGCTGTTGATGATGTGCCAGGCCTCCTCGACCAGGAAGATCCGCTTCTTCCGGTCGGGACGGATCCAGGTGTGCTCCAGCCACACCCCGACGATCGCCATCAGGATCGGCATCGCGATCGAGTTCCGGTCGATGTGCGAGAGGTCGAAGACGATCAGCGGCGCGTCCAGGTCGATGCCGTCCGTGGTCGACCCGTCGAACATGCCGCGCAGGTCACCGTCCACCAGCCGGTCCAGCACCAGCGCCACGTCCAGGCCCCAGGCCTGCACCTCGTGGACGGCCACCCCCAGCGACTCCACCGAGGACAGGTCGGGGCTGCGCAGCGTGGTGATGATGTCGTCGAGGACGGGCTGGCGGTCCGTCACCGTCGCGATCACGTGCGCGTGCGCCGCCTTCAGCGCGAAGCCCGCCCGCTCCTCCAGGCCGCGCCCCATCGCCACCTCGATGATGGTGCGCAGCAGCGACAGCTGCCCGGTGGTGGTGATCGCCGGATCCAGCGGGTTCAGCTTCACACCGCCGTCCCGGGCCGCCATCGGGTCCAGCCGGATGGACTTTATGCCCAGCGCGTTGGCGATCAGGTTCCACTCGCCGACGCCGTCCTCGCCCTGCGCGTCCAGCACCACGACCTGCCGGTCGCGGAACCTCAACTGGCGCAGCACGTACGTCTTCTCCAGCGCGGACTTGCCGTTGCCGGACTCGCCGAGCACCAGCCAGTGCGGCGCCGGGAGCTGCTGCCCGTACAGCTGGAACGGGTCGTAGACGTACCCCTTCCCGCTGTAGACCTCCCGGCCGATGATCACGCCCGAGTCGCCCAACCCCGGTGCGGCGGTGGGCAGGTAGACGGCCTGCGCCTGGCCCGTGGAGGTACGCACGGGCAGCCGGGCGGTCTCCACCTTGCCGAACATCAGACTGGTGAACGCGTCGGTGAGGTTGCCGATTGCCATGGCGGGCCTGCCTCCGGAGAGTCGGTACGTGGGTCAGCGGCGGATGCCCGTGGCGAACGGGAGGGTGTTGACGAACGCCCGGTGGTGCTCGCGGTCGCACCACTCCAGCTTGAGGTAACTCTTGCCCGCCGACGCCCGGATGGTCCGCTTGTCGCGGGCCAGCGCCTCGGGGCTCCGCGAGGACACCGTGATGTAGCCGACCAGGTTCACCCCGGCCGCGCCCGACGCCAGGTCGTCACCGCGCTGGTCGACCCGGCCCGTGTGGGCGAGGTCGCGCGGGTCGACCGTACGGTTCATCTTGGCCGCCCGGCTGGCCTCGGCGTCGTCGTTGGTCTTCTCGGTGAGCATCCGCTCGATCGCCACGTCGGTGGGCTCAAGGTCCATCGTGACGGCGACCGTACGGATCACGTCCGGCGTGTGGACCAGCAGCGGCGCGAGGAAGTTGACACCCACCGGCGTCAACGGCCACTCCTTGATCCAGGCCGTGGCGTGGCACCACGGCTGCCTGGTCGCCGACTCGCGGGTCTTCGCCTGCAGGAACTGCGGGTGGGTCGCGTCCAGTTCGGCCGGCCACGCGTTGCGGCGCGACATCGCCTGGATGTGGTCGATCGGGTGGTCCGGGTCGTACATCGAGTGCAGCAGCGAGGACAGCCGGGCCTGCCCCAGCGGCTGGCGCACCCGGATGTCGGCCTCGGCCAGCCGCGCGCAGATGTCGGTCAGCTCGCGCGCCATCACCGCCGCCAGCCCGTCGTCGTCCCGGGCCCGCTTGCCGTTCGCCGTCCGCCCCATCGCGTGCGCCTCGGCCGCGAGGTCCCGGGTGTAGTGCATGCAGGCGACCAGGTAGGCGCGGTGCTGCTCGGAGGAGGTCGAGACCATCGACTGCAGCTGGTCGTACGAGTCCTGGAGCCAGCGCGGCGCGTCGTGGTCACCACGCCGCTCGACGTCCTTGGCGTGTGCGTCGGGGTCGGCCGGCAGGGTGCGGGCCAGGATCTGCAGTCGGGTCACGAAGCCGTCGCCGTTCGCCACGTGCTTGAGCAGGGTGCCGAACCGGTCGACCAGCGCCTCCTGGTCCTCCGAGTCGCGCAGCCCGACTCCCGGACCCTCGATCTCGATCGCCGCCGTCACCGTCCGCCGCTCCAGGTGCATCAGCACCCCGACCTCGTCCGGCCCGAACGGCGCCGACAGCCAGCGCAGCCGCCCCACGCCGGGCGGCGGCCCGACCTCGACCTCCCGGCCGTCCAGCCGCACGCCCGCGTCGACCACGTCCGACCGCCACAGGCCGCGCCCGGGGCGGGCCGTCCGGCGGTAGGTGCGGTTGATCTCCACCCACTTGTAGAACGTCCGGCGCCGGTAGGGCACGTACACCGCCATGATGGCCAGCAGCGGCAGGCCGACCAGACCCGCGATCCGCAGCGGCAGGATCGGCATCAGCAGACCCCAGAGCATGCCGAGGAAGGCCCCGAAGATGATCAGCACGATCTCGCCGGACTCCCGGTTGCGGCCGATCGGCGCGTTCGGGCGGGCCTTGCCGATCAGATAGGTGCGGCGCTGGTGCACATACGGCTGCGCGTACTGGCCGCCGTACTGGCCGAGCTGGTCGCTGCTCACTTACCCGTCACCCTCCCTTCGCTGGATTGCTGTCGCGGCTCGGAGCCGGCGGCCCCGCCTGCTGCGGCGGAGCCGCGTTGCGAGAACCATGGGCGGCGATACCGGGCGCGATGCCCCCGCCGCCGGCCCCGGAGGCGTTGGCCGCCTGCGGGCCGCCCCGGGAGCCGTGGGCGCTGATGCCCTGCTTCACCAGGTTGGCCGGGCCGTTGATCATCGCCGAACCGGCCGAGACGGCGCTCGCGCGGGCACCGCGCATGTTCACCATCTCGTCGCCGAAGCCGGGCACGAACCGGTACACGGCCGCACTCGCGAAGATCGACAGGAAGAGGATCGCCAGGCCCGACAGCACCCGGGCGAAGTCGTCCGTCGCACCGGCCCCGCTCGCCACCGCGCCGGCCAGGCCCAGAATGATCACGATGATCGGCTTCGCCAGGTCCACCGCGACCATCATCCCGGCCCAGCGGCGCACGTGCTTCCACAGCTGCTTGTCGACCAGGCCCGCGTACACCGCCGTACCGAGCAGCGCCCCGACGTACAGCATCGCGGCGCGGATCAGCAGCTCGACCCAGAGCACCGCCGCCGCCAGCACCGCCACCAGCGACACGATGATCAGGATCAGCGGACCGCCGCCCATGTCGCCCTTCTCCAGCGTGTCCGCGAACCCGCCCAGGTACGTGCCGGTGTCCGACTTCGTGCCGACCGCGATCGCCTTCGTCAGCCCGTCCGTCGCACTGACCACCGTGAACAGGATCAGCGGCGTGAACGCGGAGGCCACCACCGTCAGCCACAGGAACCCGATCGCCTCGGTGATCGCCGTCCCCAGCGGCGCACCCCGGACGGCGCGCTTGGTGACCGCGAGCAGCCACAGGATCAGCGTGATGATCGTCGAACCGGCGAAGACCACGGCGTACTGCTGCAGGAACGACGCGTTGGTGAAGTCCACCTGCGTCGTGCCGTCGATCGCACCCGACAGCTTGCGCACCACCCACGCGGCGGCCTGGGCGCAGCCCTTGGCGAGCGAGCCGAGCGGGTCGGTGACGCTGCCGACGGTGCCGCTGCCGGGAAGGGAGCTGCCTCCCCCCTGCGAGGCGCAGTACACATCGCTTCCGGGCAGGGGCAGCACGTCGCAGCTGTTCGCGCTCGGTGACGCACTCGGCGTGGGGGACGGCTCCGCGAAGACGGCAGGGGCGAGGACGGCCGCCGTCCCCTGGAGGGCCACGAGCAGTCCGACCAGTAGCCCGAACGTGCCACGCCTCGGTCGGCGCCTCCCGTCAACGGGCATAGCGGAAGCCCCCGAACTGCTGGACGGCACCAGTGATCTCCTCGGCTGTAGCGGCCTGCTGGTCAGCGGGTACAGGAGCAGGGCCTTGTGCGCGCGCAAAGTCGGTGAGCTTCCAGTCCCCGCCCGTCCAGCGCAGGCTGAGCGTGAGGGTGAACCAGTTCTCGGTGACCGGCTGGGTGGAGCGTTCCCCGGCGATGCCGGTCAGGCCGGTGCACCAGACCTCGACCTTGGCGTCGCTCTCGGTGTAGCCCACCGGCTTGGCGCCGACGGGGACGGTGCGGCTGACGAAGGTGAGGCCCTTGGGCGCCTTGCCCTGGGCGTCGAGCCCGTAGCGGGCGGCGGTGTCGCCGCCGAAGCCCTGGTCGAGGCGGGCCTGGAGGGCGGCGACGACGGCCGGGTCGGCGACGGTGGCCACGATGGCGTGCCGGGCGTCGGTGCGGAACATGTCGGCGGAGCCGATCGCCACGGCGTAGTTGGTGGCGGCGGACTGGGCGCCCTGGTCGGTGTGCGGGAACCCGTTGGCGATGCCGTTGCCGGTGGTGGTGACGGGTTGCTGGCCGCTGGGTGCGGTTCCACCCGTGCTGCTGCCGCCGGTGCCGCCGGCGGCCGGCGCGGAGGCGCTGTCGCCGGAGGAGGTCGCGGCGCCGTTCGGGTCGGCCTTGCCGCGGTTCGCGAAGGAGATCGCGAGGACGAGCAGGGTGACGACGACGAGGACGGTCATCAGGGTCCGCACCGGGCGGCTCTGACGTGCGCTCGGGTAGGAGGACTGTTCGGCGACCGGTAGCCGCGTACGGGTGTGCGGCTGGTCGTCGGACAACGGCACGGCGGCCCCTCCTGGTGCGGGGAGCCGGGTGTCGGCTCCGTTGGGCCTCTCCGGCGCGGGCGGCCCGCGGCCCGTTGGCGGGGCGGTGGGCGTGGGCGGGGAGAGCGGGATGGATTCCTGGCGGAGCTCCTGGCGGGGCTCCGTCCCGGGCTACTGGTTGTCTGCTGCCGGCCTGCGGGTGCGGCCGGACGGCATGCCCCGTGGCCGGCGGGCCGGCCGCCGGGGTGCCTGTCCGATCGTCAGATCGCCATGCCGTAGACAATGGTGAACAGGGTGCCCAGTGATCCAATGATGAACACGCCGGTCAGCCCGGCGATGATCAGCCCCTTGCCCTGTTCGGCGCTGAAGGTGTCGCGCATCGCCGTGGCGCCGATCCGCTGTTTGGCCGCGCCCCAGACGGCGATGGCGAGGCAGCCGAGGATGGCCACGGCCATGACGACCTCCACCATCACCCGGGCTTCGGACCCGAGGGTGGCGAACGGCCCCCAGTCCGGGGCGATCCCTCCGATGATGGTGTCGATATTGGCCTTTTTGGGTGGGTCCTCGGCCAGGTGGCCGATCGCGATACTGTCCACGCTGCTCAGGTTCATTTCCATCTCACCGCCCGATCAGGCAAATTCAAGGCCCTCGGGCCCACCCGCGCGAAGGGCCCGGACCTATTCTTGGCCAGATCTGATGTCGACTTGGCTTCTTCTCGCGGATTGGTCGTGAGGCATGGGACACGTACGCCAGGATGTCCACCGTACGAAGGATAGCGCTCACTCTTTGTATCTCTGATGATTGCGCTGAGCAACGCCTTCCGGGACACTTCGACTGACGACTCGTCGGGATGGTGCTGATGGTACTCCGGAAGGCCGGTACGGCCGCCGCTGCTACGGGAGTTGTCGTGGCCGGCTTCCTCGGGCTGATCACTGTCGGCACATACGCCGCCAGTGGCACCACGCAGCATCAGGCGTCCCGCGCGGAGCTCTCGCCGGGCACGGTCCCGGCCGCCTACCAGGGGCTGATCCAGCAGTGGGGCACGCTGTGCCCGGAGATCTCGCCGCCGATGCTGGCGGCGCAGCTCTATCAGGAGAGCGGTTTCGATCCGTCAGCCCGTAGTCCGGCCAAGGCCTATGGCATGGCGCAATTCCTGGAGAGCACCTGGGCGACGTACGGGGTGGATGCGAACAAGGACGGCAAGAAGGACATCTGGGACCCTGCGGACGCAATCGCCTCCGCCGCGACCTACGACTGCGCGCTGGCGGGCGACGTCTCCCGGGTTCCCGGGGACAAGCAGTCCAATCTGCTCGCGGCCTACAACGCGGGCCCGTACGCCGTGGTGAAGGCCGGCGGGATCCCCCCGTACAAGGAGACCCAGGGGTACGTCCGCAACATCAAGGCGCTGGCCCGCAGCTTCTCCGCGCCGGTCGGGGCGGTGGAGGTCTCCGCCCAGGCCGCCGGGGCGATCTACTTCGCGCAGAACGTGCTCGGCACGCCGTACCTGTGGGGCGGCGAGGGGCTGCCCTCGCAGAACGGGCGCTTCGACTGCTCGGGGCTCACCCGGGCCGCGTACGAGACGGTGGGCATCACGCTGCCCCGGGTCGCCAACGACCAGTGGTACGCCGGGCCGCACCCCTCCCGGGACGAGTTGCGGCCGGGTGACCTGGTGTTCTTCGCCAACGACCTGACCGACCCGCGCAGCATCCACCACGTCGGGATCTACGTCGGCGGCGGGTACATGATCAACGCTCCGCACACCGGCGCGGTGATCCGCTACGACAAGATCGACACCAGCGAGTACATCGGCGCGACCCGGGTCACCGCGGACGGCGCCGAGGCGCTCCCGGTGCGCGGCGCGGACGGCAGCATCACCGGCACCGGCGGCCCCGGGGCCGATCCGGCCGCCGCGACGGCCTCCCCCGCGCCCGCGGCCCCGCCCGCAGCGGCGGCCGCGCCGGCCCCGGGTCAAACGCCCGCAAAGGCCTGACCTCGCCGACGGTCCGGCTGTGAGTACGAGGTGGACGGCGAGTCAAGTTTCCATAACTGTGCGTTCCCGTGGAACCCTGTGCCCCGGCGGTGACGTTGTGTCCGGTGGTTCTGTGTCAGCTCCCTGACCGACCTGCCGCCGGCTGTCCGCAGCCATCGAACCACCGGCCCGGGCACTGGCGCAGGTGCAGCAGACCAGAAGGAGGTGCGGCGTGGCGACGCCACTCGCCGACACCGGCAATCCCGACCTCGGGCTGCTCTACGCGGTCAACGGCCTCGCGAAGTCGTCGCCCCCCTGGCTGGACTCCCTGGTCTCCTGGATCGGCGAGTACGGCATCCTGCTCGGCCTGGCCGCCCTCGGCCTCACCGGCTGGCTGCAGGCCCGCCGCCGCCCGGACGCCCCGGTGGCCGTCGCCGGGCTGCTCTGGGCCCCGCTGGCAGTCGCGCTCGCCGAACTGGCCAACCTCCCGATCTCCTCGATCGTGGACCGGCCGCGGCCCTTCGTGGACCACACCGGGCTGGATGTCCTGGTGGCCGGCAAGGAGGGCACCCACTCGTTCGTCAGCGACCACTCGACGATGTCGATGGGGATCGCGGTCGCGCTGTTCCTGGTGAACCGGCGGCTCGGCTGGATCGCCGGGGGCCTGGCCCTGCTGCAGGGCTTCTGCCGGATGTTCATGGGCGTGCACTACCCGACGGACGTGGTCGGCGGCTTCGCGCTGGCCACCGCGGTCGTCCTGCTGCTGGCGCCGATCGCGATGGCGGTGCTGGTGCCGCTCTGCCACGCACTGACCCGAACGGCGGTGGCCCCGCTGATCGTGGCCACCGGACGGGCGGCGCGCCCGTCGAGGAGCGGCGGCCGGCGACGCCGGGGCGCGGCCGGGCCGGTACGGGCCGAGGAGTCCTCCCGCGAGCCGGACCTCGCGGCCTGATCCGCCGCCCCCGCCCGGGCCCCGCGCAGCGCCCGGGCGGGGCGCCCGGCCGGGGGCACCGCACCAGGACGCGCCCTAGGGTTCTGCGGTGATCCCGTTCTCCTCCAGGTGTTCCGCCGCCTCGCGGCGCGCCAGCTCGCGGGAGCGCCGGGCCGGTCGGTACCAGCCGCAACTGCAGCTGGCGTGGCAGAAGGAACCGCGCTCGGTGATCTCCACGCGGTGGACGGGCATCTGGGCCGTGCCGGGGGTGGCCGGCAGCTCACTGTGCACGTGCCTCACCGTAACGCGCCTCGCACCCGGCGCGCGACGTCCCGAGTGCGCCGGGTGCCGCGTAACCGTCTGCGGTTCAACTCGTTTGGCTGGAAAGAGCTCTGCCCATCGGGGGCGGGGCTTGCCGGGCAGTCGGGCCCGAGGGGGTTGTCGCGAGATGAAGATTCCGGACCAGAACCGGCTGCTGCCGGCCGTACGGTCGGCGGCCGGTGCCGCCGTGCTCCTCGCGGCCCTCACCGGCGTCGCGGCCTGCTCGGGCGGATCGGGCGGCCAGGGCGGCCCGCAGGGCAGCTCCGACCAGCTCGCGGCCGACCCGCTGACGGCCGTCCGCGGCGCCGCGGACATCACCGGCCGGACGGGCTCCGCGCACGTGGTGACGGAGCTGGCCACCGAGTCCGCCGAGAAGAAGGCCGTGTTCACCGGCGCGGGCGGCTACGACTACGTCCGCCGGATCGGGCGGCTGGAGGTGGCGGTGCCGCCGGGGGCCGCGACCACCGGCAAGATCGTCGAGGTGGTGCTGCCCGGCCTCGTGTACCTGCAGAACAGCGGGGCGAAGGTGCCGGCCGGCAAGTGGGTCAAGCTGGACGTCCGTCAGCTGCCCGACGGGAACCTGGTCAGCAGCGGCGCCACCGACCCGGCCGGCGCCGCGGGCGCGCTGCGCGGGGCTCAGAAGGCCGAGCTGGTGGGCACCGAGACGGTCGACGGGGTGGCCCTGAAGCACTTCCGGGGCACGCTGGATCTGGCCAAGGCCGCCGAGGCCACCGGCGGCCGCGGGGCGGACGGCCTGCGGATGGCCGCGCAGACCTTCACGGTCAAGGACGTCCCGTACGACGCCTGGCTGGACGGCCAGGGCCGGCTGCACAAGGTCGTCGAGGTGTTCACCTTCGCCGGGGTCGCCGGGTCCAAGGAGGCGAAGGACCAGGTCAAGGTCACCTCCACGACCGCGCTGAGCGATTTCGGCAAGCCGGTGGACGCGGCGGAGCCCGCCGCCGGGGACATCTACTCGATGAACGCCACCGAACCCCCGCAGTGAGCCCGGAGTGATCCCGCCGTCACCGGCACGGGCCCGCCGGCGCCGCCGGGCCGTCGGCCCACCCGTTTCGGCCGCTCGGAGATGGCCCGTCCGTGCCATGTGGCCGGGCGCCGGAGTGCCTAGGCTGGACAGCGGGTGGCTGCCGCCCGAGCCGGCAAAGCGCTGAAGGGGTGGTGCAGGTGGTGTCGTCCTCAGGCGGGCGCGACGGCGGCCACGACGACGCGGCCCTCGACGAGATCGATCTGGCCGGCGAGTTGATGATCGCCGCGAACACGTCCTCCGGCGAGCGCCTGCCGACCGAGCGCATCGACGAAGTCCTGCTGGACCGGCCCGCCCGCGGTGCCGCCGGGCCGGCCGGGGCACCGCCCGGGTCGGTCCCGCCTGCGGACGAGCCCTGAGGCCGGGCCCGGCTCAGCTGCGCAGCAGCCGGCCGATCGCGGCCGTGGCCTCGGCGACCTTGGCGTCCAGCTCCGCGCCGCCCTCCTCGGCGGCCGCGGCGACGCAGTGCCGCAGGTGCTCCTCCAGCAGGGACAGCGCGAAGGACTGCAGTGCCTTGGTGCTCGCCGACACCTGCGTGAGCACGTCGATGCAGTAGGTGTCCTCGTCGACCATCCGCTGCAGGCCCCGGATCTGGCCCTCGATCCGGCGCAGCCGCTTGAGGTGGGCGTCCTTCTGGGCGCTGTAGCCGTGCACGCCCGCGTGCGGGTGCGGCTCGCCCGGCCGGGCAGCGCCGGTCTCATGCGTGTCGATCGTGGTCATCCGGCCCGCCTTCGTCTGGATTGGCTCTGGGTGGCGCTCGGTGCTGGATGGATACCCGGCTCTCCGTACGTGTCATGCTCCGGCGCCCCGCGCGCTCCTCCACCCGTGGTGGATCGCGGCACCCGGAGTGCCCTCCCCGGTGGTGCCGACGGGCGGCGGCCGGGGCGCGTCGGCCTCCAGTGTCCAACAGATGCCGGTGGACCGGTGTTCCTCCGTCCGGGCGGCGCCCCGGATCTCCGGGTGCACGGTGGGGGCATTACGCCGGAGGTTCCGTCAGACTGGGGCTCGCTCCCGCACACAGGCGTTCGGGGCCGGATCGTCGGACGGATGGACGGAACGTGCTCGGACAGGTCCGGAAGAGGAGCATCCGGTTCCCGGTCCGTCACCCCGTTTGCACGGTTCCGGCTGCCAACGCCTAGCATCGTTCAGTCCCTACCCCGCACATCGGAGATTTCCCGTGCGTTTTAGCCTGACCCCGAAGGAGACGAGCTTCTACGACATGTTCACCGCAGCAGCGGAGAACCTCGTCGTCGGATCAAAGCTCCTGCTGGAACTGCTGGGTTCAGACGTGTCGGCCCGCGCGGAGATCGTCGAGCGCATGCGCGCCGCCGAGCACGCGGGCGACGACACCACCCACGCCGTGTTCCACCAGCTGAACTCCTCCTTCATCACGCCCTTCGACCGCGAGGACATCTACAACCTCGCCTCGTCGCTGGACGACATCATGGACTTCATGGAGGAGGCCGTCGACCTGGTCGTGCTCTATGACATCCAGACCCTCCCCAAGGGCATCGAGCAGCAGATCGAGGTGCTCGCCCGCGCCGCCGAACTGACCGCCGAGGCGATGCCGAACCTGCGCAGCATGTCCAACCTCACCGAGTACTGGATCGAGGTCAACCGGCTGGAGAACCAGGCGGACCAGATCCACCGCAAGCTGCTCGCACACCTGTTCAGCGGTCAGTACGAGGCCATCGAGGTCCTCAAGCTGAAGCAGGTCGTGGACGTCCTCGAGGAGGCGGCCGACGCCTTCGAGCACGTCGCCAACACGGTGGAGACCATCGCCGTCAAGGAGTCCTGACCAGCGTGGACATGGCAGCACTCATCGCCGTCATCGGCGTGGCGTTCTTCTTCACGTACACCAACGGCTTCCACGACTCGGCGAACGCCATCGCCACCTCGGTCTCCACCCGGGCGCTCACCCCCCGGGCGGCGCTGGCGATGGCGGCGGTGATGAACCTCGCCGGTGCCTTCCTCGGCAGCGGGGTCGCGCACACGGTGTCGAAGGGGATCATCGAGACCCCGACCGGCAGCCAGGGCATGATGATCCTGTTCGGCGCGCTGGTCGGTGCCATCGTGTGGAACCTGACCACCTGGTACTTCGGCCTGCCGTCCTCCTCCTCGCACGCCCTGTTCGGCGGCATGGTGGGCGCGGCGCTGGCCGGCGGCACCGGAGTGATCTGGAGCGGGGTGATCGACAAGATCATCATCCCGATGATCGTCTCGCCGGTGATCGGCCTGGTCGCCGGCTACCTGGTGATGCTGGCCATCCTGTGGATCTTCCGCAAGGCGAATCCGCACAAGGCGAAGCGCAACTTCCGGGTCGCCCAGACCGCGTCGGCCGCCGCCATGGCCCTCGCCCACGGCCTCCAGGACGCCCAGAAGACGATGGGAATCGTCGTCCTCGCGCTCACCATCGGCGGTCACCAGACCACCCAGGACATCCCGGTCTGGGTGAAGATCTCCTGCGCCACCATGCTCTCGCTGGGCACCTACGCGGGCGGCTGGCGGATCATGCGGACCCTCGGCCGCAAGATCATCGAGCTCGACCCGCCGCAGGGCTTCGCCGCCGAGAGCACCGCGGCGACGATCATGTACATCACCTCGTACGTCTTCAAGGCCCCGATCTCCACCACGCACGTGATCACCTCGGCGATCATGGGCGTCGGGGCCACCAAGCGGATCCGCGCGGTCCGCTGGGGGGTCGCCAAGAACATCGTGCTCGGCTGGTTCGTCACCATGCCGGCCGCCGCGCTGGTGGCCGCACTGGTCTACTGGATCACCAACCTGATCTTCGGCTAGCACCGCTCGACAGCGCTCCGCGCACGCGGCACGGAAACGGCAGGGCCCGCCCCCACATATCGGGGGCGGGCCCTTTCGTACTTCGCGGCGGCACCGCCATGCAGCACCGCGAAGCAGCTGTTCAGCCGGTGGTGTCGATCACCCGAAGCGGCCGGAGATGTAGTCCTCGGTCGCCTGCACCGAGGGGTTGGAGAAGATCCGCTGGGTGTCGTCCAGCTCGACCAGCTTGCCGGGCTGGCCGACACCGGCGAGGTTGAAGAAGGCGGTCCGGTCGCTGACGCGGGCGGCCTGCTGCATGTTGTGCGTCACGATGACGATCGTGAACTGCGACTTCAGCTCGCCGATCAGGTCCTCGACGGCGAGGGTGGAGATCGGGTCGAGGGCCGAGCAGGGCTCGTCCATCAGCAGGACCTGGGGCTCGACCGCGATGGCGCGGGCGATGCAGAGGCGCTGCTGCTGGCCGCCGGAGAGGCCCGCGCCGGGCTTGTTCAGCCGGTTGTGGACCTCCTTCCAGAGGTTCGCGCCCTTGAGCGACTTCTCCACCACGCCGTCCAGCACGGACTTCTTCTTGACGCCCGCGAGCTTCAGCCCGGCCGCGACGTTGTCGTAGATCGACATGGTCGGGAAGGGGTTCGGGCGCTGGAAGACCATGCCGACCGTCCGGCGGACGGCGACCGGGTCGATGTGCTGGCCGTAGAGGTTCTCGTCGTCCAGCATCACCTTGCCCTCGACCCGGGCGCCGGGGATCACCTCGTGCATCCGGTTGAGGGTGCGGAGGAAGGTGGACTTGCCGCAGCCGGAGGGGCCGATGAAGGCCGTCACCGAGCGGGGCTCGACGGTCATCGAGATGTCCTCGATGGCCTTGGTGGTTCCGTAGTACGCGGACAGTCCGCTGACGTCGATGCGCTTCGCCATGATCTTTCGTCTTCTCTCGCCCGCGGCAGCGCCGCTAGTGATTACTGCGTCGACAGTCGGTCTGTCAGTGCCCGGCCTTGGGCGAGCGCCAGCGTGCGATGCCCCGGGCGATGAGGTTGAGCCCCATCACGAAGGCGATCAGCACGAGCGCGGCACCCCAGGCACGGGCGTACCCGAAGTCGTTGTTGACCAGGGCGTACTGCTGCCAGATGTACATCGGGAGCGACTGCTGCGGACCCACGAACGGGTTGTTGTTGATGATGTCGGCACCGAAAACCAGCAGCAGCACCGGCGCGGTCTCACCCGTGATGCGGGCGACCGCGAGCATCACACCGGTGGTGATGCCGCCGACCGCGGTCGGGAGCACGATCCGCAGGATGGTCTTCCAGCGGGGCACACCCAGCGCGTACGAGGCCTCGCGCAGCTCGTTCGGGACGAGCTTGAGCATCTCCTCGGTGGAGCGGACCACGATCGGCATCATCAGGATGGCCAGCGCGAGGCTGCCGGCGAAGCCGGAGTACGAGAAGCCGAAGCCGAGGATCCAGACGGAGAGGACGAACAGGCCGGCGACGATCGACGGGACACCCGTCATGACGTCGACGAAGAAGGTGACGGTCTTGGCGAGCCGGCCGCGGCCGTACTCCACCAGGTAGACCGCGGTCAGCAGGCCGACCGGCGCGGCGATCAGGGTGGCCAGCGCGACCTGCTCCAGGGTGCCGATCAGCGCGTGGTAGATGCCGCCGCCGGGGCCGGAGGAGAGCACGCCCTTCATCGAGTGGCTCAGGAAGTTGCCGTCGACCACACCGATGCCCTGCTGGACGGTGTAGAAGATCAGCGCGGCCAGCGGCGTCACGGCGAGCACGAAGGCGACCCAGACCACCGAGGTGGCCAGGCGGTCCTTCGCCTGCCGGCGGCCCTCGACCCGGGCCGACGCCGTGTAGCTGATGACGACGAAGAGCAGAGCCGCGATCAGACCCCACTGGAGGTGGCTGGCGAGGTCGAAGACGATGCCGATCGCACTGCCGAGGGCGATGGACGCCGCGGCGACGACGGCCGGCGCCCAGCGGGGCAGCCGCGCGGTGGTCAGGTCGCGGTGCAGCTGCGGGATGGTCGCCGGGACGGCGGCGGTGACGGCGCTCATGAGTTGGCCCCCGAGTACTCCTTGCGGCGCGCGACGATGATCCGGGCAGCGCCGTTCACCAGCAAGGTGATGATGAACAGGACGAGGCCGGAGGCCATCAGGGCGTCGCGGCCGAAGGGCCCCGCCTCGTTGAACTTCAGCGCGATGTTCTGGGCGAAGGTGCCGCCGCCCGGGTCGAGCAGGCGCAGCGAGAGCACGCTGTTCGAGGAGAGCACGACGGCGACCGCGATGGTCTCGCCGAGTGCGCGGCCGAGGCCGAGCATCGAGGCCGAGATGATGCCGGGCCGGCCGAACGGCAGCACCGACGTGCGGATCATCTCCCAGCGGGTCGCGCCGAGCGCGAGCGCCGCCTCCTCGTGCATCCGCGGGACCTGGCGGAAGACCTCGCGGCTGACCGCGGTGATGATCGGGAGGATCATGATGGCCAGCAGGATGCCGACGGTGAACAGGGTGCGCGGCGTGGTGCCCGTGCGGGTCTGGTCGAAGATGTACGTCCAGCCGAGGTACTCGTCCATCCAGCTGGTCAGGCCGTCCAGGTGCGGGACGAGGAACAGCGCGCCCCACAGGCCGTAGACGATGCTCGGCACGGCGGCCAGCAGGTCGACCATGTAGGCGAACGGCTGGGCGATCCGGCGCGGCGCGTAGTGCGAGATGAAGAGCGCGATGCCGATCGCGACCGGCACGGCGATCGCCATCGCGATCACGGCGCTGACGATGGTGCCGAACACCAGGACGGCGATGCCGAAGACCGGCACGGGAGCGTCCGGCGTCCACTCGAAGGTGGTGAGGAAGTTGCCCTCGTTCTTGCTGAGCGCCAGCGTCGAACGGTAGGTCAGGAACCCCGCGATGGCGGCCATGATGACCAGCAGCAGGATGCCGGAGCCCCGGGCGGCGTTGAAGAAGATCTTGTCGCCGAGCTGGCTGGTCTTGCGCCTGCGAGCCCTGCCTGGCGCATCGGCAGGGACGGATGAAGTCATTGGTCTACTCCGGTCTGGTGGTGCTGCCCCGAGGGGGCGGCTCCATGGCGGCGGTGCCCCGGACGTGCATTCGGTGGTGGTACTGCCCGGTGAGGCGGCCCCGGCCCCCCCTGGTCGTTCGGGGCCGCCTCACCGGTGGTCCGCAGGTGTCAGGCCAGGGTCGGGATGATCGCCTGGACCTTGGAGGACAGCTCCTTCGGCAGCGGGACGTAGCCCTTGTCGCCACCGATGGCCTGCTGGCCGGCGTCGCTGATCGCGTAGGTGAGGAAGGACTTCAGGGTGTCGAGGGTGTCGGCCTTGTTGCCCTTGTCGCAGACGATCTCGTACGTGACCAGGACGAGCGGGTAGGAACCCTCCTCCTTGGTCGCGTAGTCGAGGGTCAGCGCGAGGTCGCTGCCGGTGCCGGCGATCTTCGCCTTGGCGAAGGTGGTGGCGGCGTTGGCGGCGGTGGCCTCGACCGGCTTGCTGGCGCCGGTGTTGATGGCGGCGCTCTTCAGGCTGTTGGTCTGGGCGAACGAGAGCTCGACGTAGCTGATCGAGTTCTTGACCTGCTTCACCTGGGCCGCCAGGCCCGCGCTGCCCGCGGCGGACTGGCCGCCCTTGCCGGCCCAGGTCTTGCCGGGCGCGGCGGTCCAGGCGCCGGCCGAGGCCTTGGCGAAGTACTTGGTCAGGTTGTCGGTGGTGCCCGAGTCGTCCGAGCGGTGGAAGGCCTGGATGTCGGCGTCCGGCAGGGTGACACCCGGGTTGAGGGCGACGATCGCCGGGTCGTTCCACTTGGTGATCTGCGAGTCGAAGATCTTGGCGGTGGTGGAGCCGTCCAGCGTGAGCTTGTCGACGCCGTCCACGTTGAAGACGATCGAGATCAGGCCCGCGACGAGCGGCAGGTCGATGCCCTGGCCGCCGGTGCAGACGGCCTTGGTGGCCTCGACCTCGGCCGGCTTGAGCGCCGAGTCCGAGCCGGCGAACTGGACCTTGCCCTGGGTGAACTGCTGCACACCCGCACCCGAGCCGCCACCGGCGTAGTTGACCGAGGAGCCGCTGCACGCGTTGCCGAAGTTCGTCTTCCACACGTCGATCGCGTTGGACTGCGCGGTCGAGCCGGCTGCCATCAGGGCGCCCGCCTTGCCACAGGCGATCGCGGCGGCCGAGGCGCTCGACGTACCGGCGGCGTTGGCGCTGCCCGAGTTGTCGTCCGAACCGCACGCGGCGAGCGACAGCGAGCTGACGAGCGCCATGGCACCGACGACGAGGGCCTTGGAGCGGCCGTTTCGCTGGAGCTTCACAGGGTGTCCCTTTCTGTGGCATCACCGACGCCGTTCGCGGCCGGGCAACGGGTGCTCGGGCAACGCGAGGAGACGCGGGTTCTGCTCTGGTCCGGGGCCCGATCGGCCCTCCGGTAATCCCGAAGTTAGGTGGGGTAGGTGACGCGTCAGCCGGTCGTAAGTGAACGGAGAGTGAACCTCGAACGGATGGCAGGAAACACCGTCAGGTAGTAACGGTTGCGTCACGGGGAGGCCGCGAGGAGATCACTCGAACGGGTCCCACGTCAGCGCCGGTCGGCCCCCTCCGGGGCGGCCGACGGCCCGGCTCAGAGCGGGCGGGCCCCCAGTGCCTCCAGCAGAGCGTCCACCAGCAGCCGGTCACGGTCGTGGGTCAGCCGGGCCCGGGCCTTGCGGGCGGGCAGCCACTCCAACCGGTCGACCTCACGGTTGGGGGTGAAGGAGCCGCCGGACGGCACCGCCGCCCAGTACCGGACCTCCTTGGGCCGCCCCTGGGCCAGGTAGTGCTGGCTGGGCAGTTCGACGCCGAGCACGCAGCGCAGGCCGGTCTCCTCCTCGACCTCGCGCAGGGCCGCCTGCGTCATGCTCTCGCCCGGGTCCAGCTTGCCCTTGGGCAGGCTCCAGTCGTCGTACTTGGGGCGGTGGATCAGCGCGATCCGCGGCCGGCGCAGGCCCTTGCCGTTCTTCTTCTCCCGGCCGGGCAGCCAGAGCACCGCTCCCGCCGCCAGGATCGTCCGCCCGCGCCCGGTCTTGCGGCCGCCGGAGCGCCGCCGGGCCCGCGTCGCGTCGGCGGACTGCACCAGCACCTGCGGCCGCCCGGGACCGCCCTGCTTCCCGCCCTGGGTCTTGGCCTCGCGCAGCCGCCGCCGCTGTTCACCGTCCGCGGGTGGGGACGGCCGCCCGGTCGCGCTCATCCGGGCGGCGCCCTTGGAACCCGACGGGTCGGTCCTGCTGTCCTCGCCGCGCTTGCCGCTCAGGCGGTCGCCCATTCATGCCATCCGTGGTGCTGGGGGGCCCTCCCGACCGGCCAGGCCGGGGGAGAGATCAGGCCACTGGCGTCCGAAGGCGTACCGTGCCGCCTCCACCTCCAGTCGCTGATCAGCATGCACCACACCGAGGACGTAGGCCGTCGCCGGGGTGATCCTCGGAGTACGGGCCGCGGTGGCCGCGGTGACCGCCGCGTCGGACGCCTCCTGGTGCCGGCCGAGCGTACGGTCCAGGGCGTCCAGCTCCGGAACGGGCCGGGCGCACACCTCCAGGGCGTACCGGGCCCGCTTCAGCAGGATCCGTACCCGGTTCCAGGGCGCGTCGTCCGCGGCCAGCGCGGCGTCGGCGTCCAGCACCCCCCGGGCGGCCGGGACCGAGCCGAGCCGGCGCAGGCCGTCACCGCCGTACGGGGTCGCCGCGCGCAGCAGCGGGAGCTGCTGGGCACCCGTGGTGAGGGCGGCGAGCGCGGCGTCGGCCTGCGGGTGCAGCGGGCCCCCGTCCGGCGTCCGCAGGGGTACCTCGCCGACCAGCAGCGTCATCCGGTCCGCCAGCGCGTGCAGGCGGGCGGAGCGCAGCTCCTGCAGGACGGTCGAGTGCGCGCGGGTGCGGGCCAGGGTGAGCTGGCGGTCCAGCAGGGCGCGGGCCTTCGGCGCGCCGGCGTGGCCCGCCAGCATGCCGGGCCCGTCCGGTTCACTGCCGCTGAGCGAGTCCAGTGCGCCGAGCAGCCGGGTGGAGCGCCGCAGGTAGCCGGGCTCCTGGGCGAGCAGGTTGAGCAGCCAGCGCAGCTCCGTCCGGGACTCCTGGGCCCAGACGGGGTCGAAGCTCGCCGCGAAGGTGTGCAGGGCTCCGCCGATCCGCCGTACGGAGCGGAGCAGGTCCGCGGTGCCGGCCGGGGCGTGGACGACGGCACCCGGTCTGGAGCCCACCTCGCCGACCGCCTGCGGCAGGGCGCGCAGGAACGCGCCGGCCTGGGCCGTGAGATGGCGGGAAAGGATCTCCCCGGTGGTCGCGGTGGAGGGCCCGGAGGCCGTCATCGGCGCATCGGTCATGGCTGTGGTGAATCCCCGTCCCCCCGGGGGTCCCTCCCCCGGGGCTGGTGGCCGACTGCTCGGCGGCCTCAGCGGGCCGAGGAGGAGGCCCTGCGGCGCTGGCGCGAGTCGATGAGCAGGTCCTGCACGTGGCGGAGCCTCCTTCCGTCGGCGTCGTTCGAGTGGCGGGTCCAGGCCCCGTCGGGGCCGAGGTGCCAGGACTCGGTCTCGTCGGAGACACCGAGGTCGATCAGGCCGGACAGTTCGGCACGGTGCGACGGGTCGGCGACCCGTACCAGCGCCTCGATCCTGCGGTCCAGGTTGCGGTGCATCATGTCGGCGCTGCCGAACCACACCTCCGGGTCGCCGCCGTTGCCGAAGACGAAGATCCGCGAGTGCTCCAGGAACCGCCCGAGCACGGACCGGACCCGGATGTTCTCGCTCAGACCCGCCACCCCGGGCCGGATCGCGCAGATCCCGCGCACCCAGACGTCCACCGGCACACCGGCCCGGGAGGCCCGGTAGAGGGCGTCGATCACGGCCTCGTCCACGATCGAGTTGACCTTGATCTTCACGTGCGCCGGACGGCCCGCCCGGTGGTGCGCGATCTCCCCGTGGATCCGCGCGATCAGCCCGTCGCGCAGGCCGCGCGGCGCCGTCAGCAGCCGGCGGTACGACTCGCGGCGGGAGTAGCCCGAGAGCCGGTTGAACAGGTCGGAGAGGTCGGCGCCCACCTGCGGGTCCGAGGTGAGCAGGCCGATGTCCTCGTACAGCCGGGCGGTCTTCGGGTGGTAGTTGCCGGTGCCGACGTGCGCGTACCGGCGCAGGGTGTCACCCTCCTGCCGGACGACCAGGGACAGCTTGCAGTGCGTCTTCAGGCCGACCAGCCCGTAGACCACGTGGCAGCCGGCCTCCTCCAGCTTGCGGGCCCACTTGATGTTGGCCTGCTCGTCGAAGCGCGCCTTGATCTCGACCAGGACGAGCACCTGCTTGCCGGACTCGGCCGCGTCGATCAGCGCGTCCACGATGGGCGAGTCGCCGGACGTCCGGTACAGCGTCTGCTTGATCGCCAGCACGTCCGGGTCGCCGGCGGCCTGCTCCAGGAAGGCCTGCACGGACGTCGAGAAGCTGTCGTACGGGTGGTGCAGCAGGACGTCGCGCTCGCGCATCGCGGCGAAGATGTCCGGCTGGGAGGCCGACTCGACGTCGGTCAGACCGCGGGCCGTGCCGGCCACGAACTTGGTGTACTTCAGCTCCGGCCGGTCGAGGCCGGCGATGCCGAACAGCCCGGTGAGGTCCAGCGGCCCGGCGAGCGGGAAGACCTCGGCCTCGGTGATGTTCAGCTCGCGCACCAGCAGGTCGAGGATGTACGGGTCGATCGACTCCTCGACCTCCAGCCGCACCGGCGGGCCGAAACGCCGCCGCATCAGCTCCTTCTCCAGAGCCTTGAGGATGTTCTCGGTGTCGTCCTCCTCCACCTCCAGGTCCTCGTTGCGAGTGACCCGGAACGCGTGGTGGGCGAGCACCTCCATCCCCGGGAACAGCTCCTCCAGGTGCGCCCCCATCACGTCCTCCAGCGGGACGTAGCGCTCCGGGGACGCCTCCAGGAAGCGGGAGAGGGACTGCGGCACCTTCACCCTGGCGAAGTGCTTGTGCCCGGACACCGGGTTGCGCACCACCACGGCCAGGTTGAGGCTCAGGCCCGATATGTACGGGAAGGGGTGGGCCGGGTCCACCGCCAGCGGGGTGAGGACCGGGAAGATCTTCTGCCGGAACAGCGTGTGCAGCCGGGCCTGCTCCTTGTCGGCCAGCTCCGCCCAGCGGACCAGCTCGATGCCCTCGGCCGCGAGGTCCTGCAGCACCTCGTGCTGGAACGCGGCGGCGTGCCGCGCCATGAGCTCGCGCGAGCGCTTCCAGATCAGGTCCAGCACCTCGCGGGGCTGGAGCCCCGCCGCGGAGCGGGTCGCGACGCCCGTCGCGATCCGGCGCTTCAGGCCCGCCACCCGGACCATGAAGAACTCGTCCAGGTTGCTCGCGAAGATCGCCAGGAACTTGGTCCGCTCCAGCAGCGGGATGTCCGGGTCCTCGGCGAGCTCCAGGACTCGTTCGTTGAACGCCAGCCAGCTGCGCTCACGGTCGAGGAACCGGCCCTCGGGGAGTTCCTCGAAGTCCTCCTCCTCGGCGGCGAACGGCTCCGGGGGCATCCCCAGCGCGCCGGACATCAGCGCCGGCGACGGTAGCGGGACAGAGACGGGGCGGGGAATGCTCATGGGCTCCAGCTCCTCCAGCAGGACGCAGTCCGAGTGTCTCGGCAGACCGTCGTGCTCGCAGAACGACAGTGCCCACCCGCCCGGAGCGGCCGGAAGACGGCCACCCTTCGGGTGCGGGATGACGCTGCGCGAACGAGACACTACGGACTTCATCCTGTGATCTTCGCGGCGGCAATTGAATCCACGGTAAACACCGCATGGCCAGGAGGAAAGCTGAGTCGGTCGGAGCCGGGGCCCGCCACGCCGCCGGCCGGCCGCCCTACTCCTCCTGGAACCGGGCGCGGTACATCAGATCCACCTCGTGGACGGCGAACCCCAACCGTTCATATACCCGCACAGCCGCCGGATTGTCGGCATCCACGTAGAGAAGTACGGTCTCCAGCCCCCGCTCCCCCGGCCCGTCCCCGGTCAGGTGCCGCAGGCCCGCCGCCGTCAGCGCGCGTCCGAGCCCACTGCCCTGCTCCGCGGGGTCCACGCCCACCACGTAGACCTCGCCGAGCGCCGGCTCCGTCGCCGTCGCCGGGTGGACCTTCGTCCAGTGGAAACCGACCACGCGGTCGCCACGGGTGGCCAGGAAGAACCCGGCCGGGTCGAACCACGGCTCGGCGATCCGCTCGGCGAGGTCCTGCTCCGTCCAGGCGCCCTGCTCCGGGTGGTGCGCGAACGCGAGCGCGTTCAGCCGCAGCCACTGTCCGTCGTCCTCACCCGGGCGGAAGGTCCGGAGGCCGATGCCCTCGGGCAGGGGCACCTCGTCGACCGCCTTGCCCGTCCGCCGCATCTGGCGGAGCTCACGGACCAGCTCCGCGCCGTACACCCCGGCCAGGTGCCGGGCCGCCGGGTGACCGCCGTGGGCCCAGAAGTCGACCGGGCCGGCCGCCTCGGCCAGGACGGCGTCCACCAGACGGCGCCCGAGGCCCTGGCCCCGCCGGTCCGGGTGCACCACGAGTTCGGCGGTGCCGGGCGAGCCGCCGGGCTCGCCGGCCTCCAGTTGGGCGTACCCGACTCCTGCGGCTCCGGCGTCGGACGTCACGAGCTGCACGAGATGGGTGACGCCCGGCCGGGCCGTCCCCGAGCGCAGCCGGAGCCGCCCCTGCTCCGAAACCGCCTCCCGCCCGTCCGCCCGCGCGGCGGCGGCCAGGATCTCCCGTACCTCGTCCGGCCCCGTCGGCACCGGTCCGGCCTGGACCTCGCCCTCGGCCCATGCGTAACTCCGATTAGCACCCATGGGACCTGACCCTACGTCAACGGGCTCGGGCACAACGCAGAGAAGCCCCGCCGGTTACCCGGCGGGGCTTCTCTAGAAAAATTGTTCGGCGGCGTCCTACTCTCCCACAGGGTCCCCCCTGCAGTACCATCGGCGCTTTGAGGCTTAGCTTCCGGGTTCGGAATGTAACCGGGCGTTTCCCTCACGCTATGACCACCGAAACACTATGAAACTGTCAACCGCACCACGATCCCGTGACCTGGGACATGGGGTCGTTGTTTCAGAACAACACAGTGGACGCGAGCAACTGAGGACAAGCCCTCGGCCTATTAGTACCGGTCAGCTCCACCCCTTACAGGGCT